>JAJIYR010000179.1 GCA_020881085.1 Rickettsia endosymbiont of Bryobia graminum
GAATTCGATGATACATAGAGTATACTCTAAATCTTCTGATATTAAAAAATTAACTATAAAGCAATTAAATAAAATAGAAGATTTTTTTTAACAATTTACCAAGAAAAATTCTTTGGCTTAATTAATTCTAGAACTTACCTACCACTAGTTAATATCCCATGATTGCGCATAAACATAACGTAACATGAGTAAGTTATAAAAAACCCTTCTTCTAAGCTAGATGCTAACAAAAAATTAGGATCTCAACCTAAATCCCCTACTAGGTAAATTTATAAATAATTTATTAAGCTATTAATTACAAAAAACTTGACATTTGCCCCTATATAGTCTAGGTTGTGTGAAAATAACCAGGATGTTAAATGGATACAGTAAATTCTTGCTACAATATCTGGAATAAAGCAAGGAATAGTAAGTTCAGACAAATTGTTTGGCCTATCAGATCTAATGAGTTAGTAAAGTTTATTCCTATGGCTTTACTAATGTTTTTTATCCTTCTCAATCAAAATTTAGTACGAAGCGCCAAAGATAGTCTGGTAGTAACATTGATAAGCACCGAAGTTTTAAGTTTTATAAAACTATGGGGAGAAATGCCTATGGGAATTTTATTTGTTATTTGTTACACTAAACTTTGTAATATTGTTACGACTGAGCAAGCATTTAGAATAATAGTTTCTAGTTTCTTAGTATGCTTTTTTATCTTTGGTTTTATCTTGTTTCCATATAGAGAATATTTTCATCCCGACCCTGAAATAGTAAAACATTATGTTACTGCCTTCCCTCATTTAAAATGGTTTATAATTATGTGGGGACAGTGGAGTTTAGTATTGTTTTACATAATGGGTGAATTATGGCCAGTAATTGTATTTACTCTTTTATATTGGCAACTTGCTAATAAAATTACTACTACCGAAGAAGCTCCAAGATTCTATTCATTTTTTGCTCTATTTGGTCAAACAAATTTGCTAATTTCTGGTAGTGTAATAATTTATTTTGCAAAGGGCAATCACTTTTTATTACCACTATTTTGTCAACTTACAGATAAAACAGAAATTTTACTAAAGTCCTTTATTGTAGTTGTCCTCCTATCAGGAGCCATTTGTTTAGCTCTACATAGGTTTGTTGAATTGAAAAATATCGAAACAAATAAAAATATCAGATATAAAGATAAACGTACTGATATATTAAAATTAGGATTAGTTGATAGTGCTAAGATAGTTTTAACCTCTAAATATCTTGGCATTATCTGTGTATTAATGGTGTCATATTCCATGACCATTAATTTGATTGAAGGATTATGGATGTCAAAAACAAAACAGCTATATCCATCTACTCATGAATTTATTTCATACCAAGGTTCTGTGCTATTCTGGACAGGAGTATTTACCTTAATTTGTGCTTTTCTAGGTAGTAGTTTAGTAAGAATTTATGGATGGTTTTGGGGAGCTGTTCTTACTCCTATTGTCTCGCTACTATCTGGAGCAATGTTTTTTATATTCGTTCTAGGAGAAAATTCCTTATCAACAATATTGGCTGGCTTTAGTTACTACGTTTCACCACTAATGATTATTGCTTTTGCTGGTGGATTATGGCATGTTTTTGCAAAGGGCATAAAATATTCTCTTTTCGATTTTACAAAAGAAATGTCCTATATACCACTTGATAGTGAACTGAAAACTAAAGGGAAAGCCGCTGTAGACGTACTTGGAGCAAAAATAGGCAAATTTTCTGGAGCTATTATTCAGTTTGTTACTTTTAGTCTCTTTCCTGGGGTTGTTCACAATGATCTTGCTGGTTTTTTAATGACAGTTTTTCTTGTTGTTTGTATAATTTGGATTTATGCTGTAAAAACTTTAAATAGATATTACACAAACATATTAAGAAAAAAATAAATTCCATTTTTAAACTAACTGAAGAGAAAAGTTAATGACCTACGTACCTATGGTAATTGAGCAAACCCCTAGAGGGGAGAGAGCTTTCGATATATATTCTAGATTATTAAAAGAAAGAATTGTCTTTGTTTGTGGTCCAATTGAAGATTACATGGCGAATGTAATTGTAGCTCAATTATTATTTCTTGAAGCAGAAAACCCAGAAAAAGATATATCTATGTATATTAACTCTCCTGGTGGAGTTGTTACTGCGGGGTTGGCAATTTATGATACAATGCAATATATCAAGCCTAAAATCTCTACTTTATGCATCGGACAGGCATGTTCTATGGGTTCGTTGTTACTAACCGCAGGTGAGAAAGGCATGCGTTTTGCTCTGCCTCACAGCCGTATAATGATTCATCAACCCTCAGGTGGATATCAGGGGCAAGCTACTGATATTTTAATTCACGCTGAAGAAACTCTTAAAATTAAAAAGATGTTAAACCGTTTATACGTTAAACATACTGGGCAAAAATTAGATATTATTGAGAAAAACATGGAGCGAGATAATTTTATGGATCCAGAAGCTGCCAAAAAATTCGGACTTGTTGATCAAGTTATCAGTGATAGAGAAAAAATTCCTACAAAAAAGTAGGATTTAACTTCTTTATTTTATAAAAAATGTTAAAATAATAAATTAAAAAAGCAAAAAAATGTCACGTGAAGTTGAAAAAAGAGAATTAAACTGTTCTTTTTGTGGTAAGAACCAGCATGAGGTAATTAAACTAGTTGCTGGACCAACAGTATTTATTTGTAATGAATGTATTGAGCTTTGTGTTGATATCATAAAAGAAGAAACAAAAACAGCAATTCAGCATGTTCCCTCTTGTGTCCCAACGCCTCATAAAATTTTTTCTACTCTAAATGATTACGTGATTGGCCAAGAACAAGCAAAAAAAGTTTTATCAGTTGCGGTATATAATCACTATAAAAGACTGGAGTATATTGAATCAGGCAATACCGATGTTGAATTAAGCAAATCAAATATTTTACTTATTGGCTCTACTGGAACAGGGAAAACTCTTCTAGCACAAACTTTAGCAAAGATTCTTGATGTACCTTTTGCAATGGCGGACGCAACTTCATTAACAGAAGCTGGGTATGTTGGAGAGGATGTTGAAAATATTTTATTAAGATTATTACAAGCATCAGACTTTAATATGGAAAAAGCAAAAAAAGGTATTGTTTTCATAGATGAAGTAGATAAAGTTGGTAGAAGATCTGAAAACCCTTCAATAACTAGAGATGTATCAGGAGAAGGAGTGCAACAAGCTTTACTTAAAATTATGGAAGGTACCATAGCTTCCGTACCACCGCAAGGAGGAAGAAAACACCCTCAACAGGATTTTCTTCAGATGGATACTTCCAATATTTTATTTATTTGTGGTGGAGCTTTCATGGGGATAGATAATATTATTAATTCTCGTACAGCCCAAAGTTCAATTGGTTTTGCAGCTAATATTAAATCACAAAAAGAAAAGAATCATAATGAAACTCTGCAATTATTAGAAAATGAAGATTTAGTTAAATTTGGATTAATCCCTGAATTTGTAGGCAGATTGCCAGTAATTGCAACCTTAAATGATTTAGATAAAATAGCTTTAATTGAAATTTTAACTAAACCAAAAAATGCAATCGTAAAACAATATCATAAATTATTTGAGTTAGATGGTGTTCAGTTAACAATCGAGCATGATGCTTTAGAAGCAATAGCAGAAAAAGCTTTAGAAAGAAAAACTGGAGCAAGAGGTCTTAGAGCTATAGTTGAAAATATTTTGCTTGATATTATGTATGATATTACCAATCTTAAAGATATGCATGTTCATATTACAAAAGAAGTAATAGAAGGAAAAACTAAACCTATAGTATCACAAAAAAGTTATCTTAAAACTACTAAGAAAAAGATAGCTGTTTAAAATCAATTACTAATCATGGAGAAGAAGCGTTAAAACAATCTTCTCCATGATTAAAATCTTCTTCTCCTCAACACAAAAAAATTCTAACTTCATTCTCAGCTATACATTATAGAGAAACTAGATATTTCTTATTGTCACTATTCTAACTTAAAAAACTATTATCAAAGACACAAGTAATAAGAAACTAACTACCAAATAATTAATAATTTTCAGCCCCTTAATCTCAGAAGTTTGTACAAAATATTGGGGAACAATTTGATTTGGCTCAAAGAAATAAAGAGATCTTACTATTTTAAGATAATAGTAAGCAGCAATGATGCTAGTACCTATAGCTATAAAAGCTAAAATATATTGCTTCTGAGCAATAGCTTGATAGAATAAGTAATATTTACCAAAAAACCCCGCTAGTGGTGGGATACCAATTAAAGAAAACATAATAACTGTAACAACCCCAGCTAAAGCCTTACGATTGGCCGCCAAACCATTCAAATCAGCAAAAACTGCTGTATCTGACTTTACTCCTAGTAAAGCAATTAAACAAGCAAAAAAGCCTACTGTACTTACAGCATAGATAACCATATATCCTAACGCAGCTATATTTCCTATTTCACTATGTAAAGATATACCCATTAGTACATAACCTATATTTAAAATTGTACTATATCCCATCAATCTTTTAAGAGAATCTTGCTTAATTGCTCCATAAGCACCAACTAACATTGATAAAATTGCAATAATTTTTACCAAATTAATAGAAATTTGTTTATACTCTCCTACTACCATAGTACTTATGTTTAATAAAATTATTACGTTAGCAATCTTAGTAACAGAAGAAAAATAGCTAACTACTGGTGTTGGCGAACCTTCATAAACATCTGGAGTCCAAACATGTAGAGGCACAGCAGATAACTTAAAAAATAAACTACTTAAAAAGAGAGTAACTCCAATTATTAAGCCAATATTAGGTTCAGATGAATTTAATTTAAAAAGAATATGACCATATTCTAAACTACCGCCAAAACCATAAATAAAAGATATACCAAATAAGGATAAGCAACTTATTAAGGCCCCTAAAATAAAATATTTCAACGCCCCTTCTGACGATTTAATATTATTAATACTAAATCCAGCAAGCACATAACCTATTAGTGCTTGCAACTCCATCCCACAAAATAATAGCAAGAAATTCTGTGAAGATATAGCAACAAAGGACCCCATGGTAGAAAGCAACACTAACGTTACAAACTCCATTTTAAATTCTTCATTAATTATTTTACAATAATCTCGATAAGTAATTATGACTATGATAGAAAAAAGTAAAATTAAAAATTTATAAATAGAAGTGAAATTAGTTATAATAAAAGAATTATTAAACCCTACCTGATTAACTCCTAAATATTGTATAGTTAAAAATAATAATATTACCGATATAAATATTGTAATAGCAGACACAAACCTTTTATTTAAAAATAAAGCTGACAATTGAGAAAGTAATGCCAGTAATGTCAATGAAATCTCTGGCCAGATAATTACGAATTGTTTTAAAATCAAATTTGTCATATATAATTTTTGTTGGTTGTTAGTTTAATTTAACAAAGCTATAATAAAATCTCTTTATCATTTCTATAGTCTCTATATACCATTCTTACTTATCGCTGGAATCCAAAAAATATATAATGTTATATGTCGTTGTAAGCTATACTTATACGTACGTAGCAATCTTATGAAGATAAGCTACCCCGAGTTAGTTTATAATCAGTAGATGATAACCAATAGTCTTACCGATTAACGGACTTTTTGTATCTAAATTTTATCTCACAATACTTATACTATCATACCAATATGATATATCCATATGTTTCTAAACATACTTATCTAGTACCATAGACATAATTTTACTAGCTACAGGGGCAGAGGTTCTTCCACCACCTCCACCGTGATCTACATAAACTAAAACGGAATAACGCGGCTGGTGGTAAGGAGCAAATCCCATAAATATTGCATGATTACGCCTTTCCCAAGCTATTGATTCTCTACTTAAATCATCATGAACGTTTGCTTTTGATTGTACTTGAGCTGTACCTGTTTTACCAGCTAATTTATGATTATCTGCTAAAATTCTACTATAATAACCTGTTCCTCCTGGCGTATTTACTGCTCTATACATTCCATCTTTTAAAATATCTAAATATTTTTGGTTAATCCCTATCTGTTCAAATACAGACTCATTATTCTTAACAAGTTGTGGAACATATAATTTTCCATCATTTGCCATAGCTGTAGCAAATCTAGCTAATTGTATTGGTGTAGAAAGCAAAAAACCTTGCCCTATGGATAAATTCATAGTATCTCCCATAGCCCATTTAGATTTAAATCTTCTCAATTTCCATTCATCTGAAGGAAGAAACCCACTTGCCTCTCCACTCAAATCTATACCAGTCTTTGTACCAAAACCAAATTTTTTTGCTACTTCTAATATTTTTTTATGACCGACTAGTCTTCCTACCTCATACATATATGTATTACAAGAATATTTTATAGCGTTATACATATCAACTCTACCATGCCCGCTATGCTTATGACATCTAAAACTATTAGTGCCCAATATAGAAGAAGACCCTGTACAACTAAAAGTCTTATCAGGAGTTAAGCCATTTTCTAGCCCTGCTAAAATAGTAATAATTTTAAAAACTGAGCCTGGCGGATAAGTACTCTGTATTGCCTTATTAATCAATGGCTTATAAGGATCACTTATCAAACTTTGCCAATAATCTTGAGATAATTTAAGAAAATTATTAGACTCAAAAACTGGCGACATCGCTAAAACTATAATATTACCATTAGTTACATCTGTTACTATAGCTGAACAACCATTTTTATTAAGATATGGTTGTATTTTTTCCTGGATATCTATATCAATACTTAAATGTAAATCCTTACCAGGTGTACTAGGAGAACTAACAATCTCTCTAACTTGTTTTCCTAAAGCATTTATCTCTATCTGCTTATAACCGAATTCTCCACGTAATTTATCTTCATAATATTTTTCTATACCAGATTTTCCAATATTAAAATCTCCTGCTAAATAATTGATTTTTATGTCTTGTTTCTCTTGGTCATTGATTTGCCCGGTATAACCTATCATGTGACAAGCTGAGCTTGAGTAGGGGTAAAAACGCACAAAGCCAGCATCAATAAAAATTGAACTTAAATAAAGTTTTTGTTCTTCTATTAATGACATTTCTTGCCAAGTAAGATTATCTAATATTACTACAGGAACATATTTATTAGCTTTTTTTACCTTCTGATTAATAATATTTACTTTATCATCAGATAAATTTAAAATAGAAGCTATTAATTTTAATTCATTCTTATAATTTGGAGTAATATTCATATCAAGCAATAATTTAAAACATGCCTGATTAGAAGCTAAAATATTGCCATTAACATCATAAACCTGCCCTCTAGCTGGCGGAATCAAAATAAAGCTAATACGATTTTTATCAGAGAGAGTATGATATTTATCATTCTCAAAAAGTTGTAGAGATAGCATTTTTCCTGCTAATAAGGAGAATAACCCCGCCTTCCCTATTCCTATTAAAAAAGCTCTTTTAGATATTAATTGACTATGCAATATTTTATTACTTAGCATATCTTCTGGTAAAATATTCTAATGATTTATCAAATGGAATTCTTAATAAGTTATAAGAAAATATAGTAGTTAAATATTGTATTATCATAATAAAATAGCCTTGAGTAGACAAATCTTTAGCTAAAATTAACAAATATCTAAAATGAATTAAATAAAAATAATAAAAACAAAAAATAATAAAATTAGTTATGTAACTTTTTAATATAAAATATTTTGATAATAATCTCAACAACATGTGGGCTGTTATAAAAATTAATGAATTACTACCAATTGGCATAGAGTACAATTGATCAAAAAATAATCCTATTAAGAATATAGCTGTAAAACTAACCCTATGAATAGTCGAAAAATAATAAAGTAAGATTACTTCACTCGATGGAAAAATAACGCTTGCTGCATTAATTCTAAAGCTTCCTAAAGGAAAGATTAGTAATAATATACTAATCTCTAATAAAACAAGCTTATATAATATTTTAGGTAAATTTTTAAAAGATTTTTTCCTAGCCATTTCCTAGCCATTAATATATTATATTTTCACTAACTCAATAATTTATATAATATATCATTAATTCATACAAATGTTAATTAATGATAAGAATTTTTAAATTCTTATCATTAATTTTGAGCCACCAAATTAACTGCTTTTATGAATTTTGAACTAACTTGACAGTGCCCTTCTTAGTAGCAACTCTAATGAATTCTTGAAAAAGATTAAAATCTATTCCATTATCATTTAAATGTTCAGGATGCCATTCTACTCCGAGAACAAATTGATGATTTATTGACTCAACTGCTTCAATTATTCCATCCGCAGCTCTTGCTGCAACTTTTAATCCTTTACCTAATTTTCCTATAGCCTGATGATGATTTGAATTAACTAATATTTCTTTCCTATCTGTTAATCTTCCTAAAATAGTATCTGGTTCTATAGTAATCTGATGAGATAACTGATACTTTAATTCAAGAGATGGTTGATGATTAACATCAGAACTTTGAATGTAATCTGGTATATGTTGAATTAGGTCACCATTGCATACAACATTCAGAAGTTGCATACCACGGCATATTCCTAAGAAAGGTATATTTTTTTCCAAGGCTTTTTGAGTAATCAATAACTCAAAATCATCTCTTAGTACATTACTCTCTGTTTTACTATGAACAAATTCTTGGTTATAAGATTTAGGATGAATGTCATCTCCACCTGGAACAATTAAGCCATCAATAATTGATAAAACTTCTTCAATAGTTTCATACTGATAAGGTATCATTAGAGGAATACCCCCAGCTTTTAGTATGCTATTTGGGTAATTTTGTCTAATAGCATACCAAGGTAAAGGAGTATTATTATACGAATGCTTTTCTGATTTGCTAACTAAGTCAAGGGATATCCCTATTATTGGTTTTTTATAATCCATAAGATTTATAATTTTTAGATTCTTAAAGAGCTGTTTATCTTTAAACAGATTATATATCTTCTAAGATAAAATTGAAGATCATTCTTAGCAATGCCCCCCTCTTAAATCACTTCTTTCTTATAAAATTTAGGCGGATTTTCAAATGTATGAAATGGTGGTGGAGATGGAAGAGTCCACTCTAAAGTATCAGCTCCTTCTCCCCAAGGATTATCTGGACAATCTTCTCCGTATTTTAGAGTATAAAAGATAATATATACGAAATATAAAGCAGCACCAAAAGAGACAGCAGCTCCAATAGAAGAGACCATATTCCAACCAGCAAATGCGTCAGGATAATCTGGTATTCTTCTTGGCATACCAGCAAGACCTAAGAAATGCTGAGGAAAAAATGTCAGATTGACACCAACAAAAGTTATCCAAAAATGAATTTTACCCATTGTTTCTGGATATTGTTTACCAGACATTTTACCAAACCAATAATAAAAGCCAGCAAAAGCGGTAAATAAAGCCCCTAAAGACATTGTATAATGGAAATGGGCAACAACATAATATGTATCATGCAATACCCTATCAATTGCAGAATTCGATAATATTATACCAGTAACTCCACCAATGGTAAATAATAGGATAAATCCTATGGAGAATAGCATAGGGGTTTTAAAAGTAATTGACCCACCCCACATTGTTGCTATCCAGCTAAATATTTTTATCCCGGTTGGTACGGCAATAATCATTGTTCCAGCGGTAAAATATACTAATGTATTATATGTTAAACCCACAGTAAACATGTGGTGAGCCCAAACTATAAACCCTACAAAACCAATAATTACCATAGCTACTACCATACCAAAATAGCCAAATATTGGTTTACGTGAGAAAGTAGCTATTACTTGGCTTACTATACCAAATCCAGGTAATATTACGATATATACTTCGGGATGACCAAAGAACCAGAATAAATGCTGAAATAATACTGGATCTCCACCTCCATCAGGTTTAAAGAAGGTAGTACCAAAATTCCTATCAGTTAGCAACATAGTTATTGCTCCGCCGAGTACTGGAATAGCTAATATTAATAAGAAAGCAGTAATTAAAATCGACCAAACAAAAAGCGGCATGTCAAATAACCCCATACCTTCTGTTCTCATATTAAATATGGTAACAATCAGATTAATTGAACCAAGAATTGATGCAAGCCCAGTAAGATGCAGGCTTAAAATAGCCATATCTACAGCAGCTCCAGGATGACCTACTAAATTACTTAACGGAGGATATAATGTCCAACCAGTTCCTGCTCCTCCATCAACATAAGCAGAAAACATTAATAATAAGAAAGCTGGTACTAAAAGCCAGAAACTAATATTATTAAGTCTAGGAAAAGCTACATCAGGCGCACCGATTAAGAGAGGTACAAAATAATTGCCGAATCCGCCAAATAAAGCGGGCATAATCATAAAAAATACCATAATTATTGCATGAGCAGTAATTAGAACATTATATAGCTGAAAATCCGAAATTATTTGACCGGCCGGCATTGCTAATTGTAATCTGAAAATTAATGAAAACAATCCTCCAACAATACCAGCAAATATGGAAAACATAATATACATCATTCCAATATCTTTATGGCTGGTAGAAAACAACCATCTTTTTATACCAGTAGGAGTGTCGTGGTGGTCGAAAGTGTGATCCATAAATTATTTTATCCTTATCTGAATTAGCTATTTACATTGTTTTAGTTGTTCAATATCTACGCCAACTATAGCTTTAATATTTTTGGTAATTTTTTCATAATCCCAATCCCACCATTTTACTAGTAATAATTCATCTATTATATCATCTGAGAATCTTTTTCTAATAATTTTGCTAGGGTTACCCCCTACAATTGAGTAAGGCGGTATATCCTTGGTAACTAATGAATAAGCCCCAATAATTACTCCATCACCTATTGTTACCCCTGGCATAACAACTGCATTAGTGCCAAACCATACATATCATTACCTACTATAATATTTCTTCTCTTAGCAGGCATATGAGAATAGTTATTCCATCCTTCAAAACTGAACGCTCCACGGGCCAAGACCCGTGGTATCTGTGTCGAGCTCAAGGTCCAGTACAAGCTAGGCTTGCCCCATATCTTCCTGCCACTGATGTTCTATATACCGTTTTATTACATGCTCATTGATTCCAACCGTCGAGACAAAATATCCATCTGACCAAATCTCATCCATTCTCCTATAAGCTTTCGGCATATATCCATACTTCTTTGTTAATAA
>JAJIYR010000180.1 GCA_020881085.1 Rickettsia endosymbiont of Bryobia graminum
TGAACAATTTTCAGAAGCAATAAACAAATTTTTCAGCAACATCGGCAATTATAAAGATAGGTTACGTACCTTAATAAACGATAATTTCCAAACTATTACCGTTAACCATTTCTCCAACTCTTCAAGTTAATTCAGTATATACGCAAATATGGATAAAAAATTATCTATATTTGTTTAGTGAATAGATCTAATTTATTAGAAACTTGAAATAATTAGTGAATTAGGGGTAGCTACCCCTAATTCACTAATTATTTAGGAATATTTTACTGTTCTTGTACGGCGCCCATCATTAGGCTTACCGCTATTACTTTTACGATTATTATCACGAGAGAAAAAACCTCTTTTTTCACCAGATGGCTTACTGTTACTGCTATTGAAAGATCTTTCACGGCTTTTACTTCCTCTCAACTCCTCTCTAGGAGTGCTTTCACCTTGATTAATCAACCGATCAATAGCTTTCCATTTCATATTATCTTCTGGCGATATAAAAGATAAAGCATTTCCAGCAAGTCCAGCCCTTCCAGTCCTACCTATTCTATGCAAATAATCTTCTGGACACATAGGCAAATCAAAATTAATAACATGCTGAGTATGCGGAATATCTAAGCCTCGAGCAGCAACATCCGTTGCTACCATAATTCTATGCTTAGAAGCACGGAACGATGAAATTACTCTATCGCGTCTACCTTGACTTAAATCACCATGGATAGCTTCCGCTTTATGATCATTAACTTTTAACATTCTTGCTAGTTGATCAGCTCCACGTTTAGTTTTTACGAAAACAATTATTGAACCTTTACGGTCATGCAATTGTTTTTCCAGCTCACTAAACTTGTCTTTATCATTAACACGCAAAGTTTCTTGAGTAATTTGCACCGCAGCCTTATTAACTGAGCCAACTGTAATGCGTTTAGGATCTACTAAATATTTTTTAGATAATTCAAGAATATGCTTTGGCATAGTTGCAGAAAACATCATAATTTGTCTTTTGCCAACCATATGCTTATTAATTTCCTCTAACTGCTCTTTCATACCCATATCAAGCATTCTATCCATTTCATCTAGAATAACTAACTTCACTGTATCTAATTTTAAGCTACCACGAGACAAGTGATCTATAATACGACCAGGTGTACCCACTACAACTTTAGGATTTGCTTTAAGTTGGCTAAATTGCTTATGCATAGGCTCACCACCTATCAAAACTGCACTAGGCAATTTAATTTTACTAGTAACCTTAGTTAAAGTATCACGTACTTGAGTTGCTAATTCTCTTGTTGGAACTAATACCAATGCCATAGTTTTATTTTTTATGTAGGAGTCAATTACTGGCAATAAATATGCCAAGGTTTTACCTGATCCAGTCTGACTAGATGCTAGGATATCATTCCCCTCTATAGCCAACGGTATGGCCTGCTTTTGAATTTCAGTTGGAGTGGTTATTTTCATTTGCTCCAACGATAATATTACTTCATTTGGTAAATTAAAATTTCTCATTATAAATCCAATATTTTTATCTTAAATTAAAAAATAAATTGTATACATAAAGATTTAAGGAATTCTAAACAGGATTCCTTAGTTTTTATATAAATTAAGTGTTTAAGTTATTGTATATAAAAATACAAAGTTCTATTATTAGCTAGTTGAATAAGTTAGACATCCTTAAACAAATCTGAGATTATTAGGTAGCTAATAACTACTTTGATATCAATTAACTGCGCTAGAATGCACGACAGTATAATCAACGTACAATTTTATAAATTTCAAGGGCAACTTTTAATTAGATTTCTCTTATGTCACTAATATTGCATAGGACGTAAGAGATATAAAGATAATGCATAAATGCAAGATGACACTACTCAAAATTCACTAAGTTAACCACTCATAAATTTTGAGTAGCTGATTGTAGCTTTAAATAAATATTATTAGAGTTGTAAGTTAATAGCAGAAACTTTGCCTTTACTTTCTTCTAAGTCAAAATTAACTGTTTGACCTTCATTTAAATTACGAACTCCAGCGCGTTCTACTGCTGAAATATGGACAAAAACATCATCTCCACCATCTTTTGGTTGAATAAAACCAAAACCTTTAGTTGGGTTGAACCATTTAACAGTACCTTCTTTAGTAGCCATATAAAAACCTTCTTCTAGTATAGAGTTTACTTATCTGAACTTAACTTGAAACCCTTCGTAGAAATTAAACCAGATAACATAGGTTCTCATACTATAAAAGAGTTAATTATTAAACTCAAAGTCAAGGATAGTTCTTTTAATGCTTCTTGTCAAGAAAATACACCTTTCTTACTATATATTTTATCTTTTTCTTTCTTTATGTAGATATTTTACAACGCCTCAAACCTAATTATTCTGAAAATATAGTAGAATTGCAATATCATTAAATGAATAGCGTATATATACAAAACATAATGACTGATTATTCTCGTATTCCAGGAATCTCTTTCAGAAAAACTTTTTCTTGTCATCAATACATATTCTATTACTCCTAATATAAAAGTTAGAATAAGATAAATATAAGAAAATGAAAAAACTATAAAACTATGTATTAAAGATATGAATATAGATATAAAAACTGTTAACTTCAGATTATTATCTTGTTTCGCTACATAACCTAGTACCATAATAGCTAAAGCTACGGTGCCATAATCAAAAAGTAACCAGCTATAAAGAGAGATAACTAGTAAAAGAATAACGTGAATATATACTTTATAACTAAATTTTTGTAAATCATTACGGAATAAATATAGATAGCATTGCCCTAAGAAAATTGATATTAAAATATTCGGTACAGTATATTGCTTAAATAATATAGTTGTAAAAATATAAAGAGTTATTCCTACTATTAAAACTCTGATTCTAGGAATATTATGAAAATTATATCCAGCAAAAAAACAAAAGATTGGCATAGCAATACGACCAATACTTCTCATAATCTCAGCTTCCGGGAAAATATAAAGGCCGCAATGATCAATAATCATTGCCACTATTCCTATAAATTTTAAAAAATCCTGATAATTAGATTGTATCTTCATATTTTACATTTTTTTGATATAGCCGAAAATAATAAATCATTAAAAAATATGCTATCATTCCTGCTAAAATAGTCATTACTAATAACGAAGATTTCACTAACAAAAATTTAGAAAAATAATAGGGAGTACAATAATATTTAATTGTAAGAATAACTACCACCATAATTGTACAACTTAGCAATAGTTTTCTACAAAATAAATATAGTTTTGAATCAATAGCAAAATGCCCATGTTTCTTAGTATATATATATAATAACCAAACATTATACCATGCAGCTATGGAAGAACCGAGAGCAATACCAATATGACCAAACGGTATCATTAATATAATATTTAAGATCGTATTTGCTAAAAGAGAATAGACAGTTATTTTTAAAGGAGTTTTAGTGTCATGATTAGCATAAAAAATTGGAGTCAAAATTTTTGCTAAAACAAATGCAGGTATCCCCAAAGCAAAAGCAGAAATAGCTTGGGCAGTTTTCACAGTATCTTCAGGAGTAAAAGCTCCTCGCTCATATATTATATGAATTATTGGTTCTGATAAAATTATAATACCAAATGCCGATGGTAACGATAATAATAACCCTATCTTCACTGCATTATTTTGTATCTTTGTTATCTTTTTTAAATCATTCAAATGATAAATTTTTGATAATTCAGGCAATAAGATAGTACTAAAAGTTGCCCCTATTATAGATAATGGGAATTGATAAATTCTGTCAGCATAAGATAATATAGAAATAGCCCCCTCAATAAAACTAGCTATTGACTGAGAAATGAATAAGTTAAGTTGTTGCACCCCTGAACCAACTGCTGCCGGTCCTATATTGAACAAGAATTTTTTAACATCCTTGCTACTAGAATCAAATACTATAGGAAAAGCTAATCCAGCTCTTATTATACAAAAAAACATAAATATAATCTGTAGAATACCGGCTATTAAAACCGAGATACTAACTGCCATAGGAGCCTTTACACGATCTTCTAATAATAAAGTTATGAATATAACTGCAAGGCTTAAAATAATTGGTGAAAAAGCAAAGGCTGCAAATCTTTTAACGGAATTTAAAATACCTCCCAATAGAGCAGTCACCGAAATAAATACCAGATATGGCGTAGTTATACGACATAATGTAACTGTCAAATTGAATTTATCTAAGTCCCTGTAGAAACCTGGAGCAATAATAACCATCAATGAAGGCATAAAAACCTCCATCAATATTACTATTATAATTAAAGTAATAAGTAATATTGTAAAAATCGCTCCAGTAAAACGAGTGGCAGCTGCTCTTGATTCTATAATTTTAGCATTAAAAATAGGAACAAATACAGCAGATAAAGCCCCTTCTCCAAAAATCCTTCTAAACAAATTAGGTAATTTAAAAGCAACGTTTACACTATCCGCAACATTACTAGCTCCAAATAATGAAGCAATAAATAACTCTCTAGCGAGCCCAAATATCCTTGAGATTAAAGTAAAAAAAGCAACTATAATACCAGAACGAAATAATGCCACAAAACTTATATCTCCGCAAACGCATCAACTAAGTTCATATCATATGCTCTTGTTATACCTTCGTTGATTAGCCCCATTGCTTTCTCTTGGTTTTCCCAACCAACAATCTTTACCCATTTACCTTTTTCTAAATCTTTATAATGCTCAAAAAAATGCTTGATACGCTGCTTTAACATTGGGCAAATATCATCCAATGTTTTTATTGAATCAAAGGTAATATCTAATTTAGAAATTGGGACAGCAATAATTTTTTCATCAAGTCCAGACTCGTCTTCCATCATTAATACTCCTACTGGACGGACTTTGATAACACAACATGCTATAATAGGATAATGCGATAAAACTAAAACATCTACAGGATCACCATCATTTGAAAGAGTATGAGGAATAAACCCATAATTACAAGGATAAGACATTGCAGTTTGCATGAACCTATCAACAAATATCGCTCCTGATTCTTTATCCATTTCGTACTTTACTGGATCACTATTCATTGGGATTTCAATAATAACATTTATTGTATCATCATTAACTTTCGCTTTAATTTTTTCAACTAACATATAGTTCTTCTTTTAAATTTTTAATATTCCAGGTATTACATTTTATGTCATTTCTAACTATAACTTTCAAAATACACAAACTTCAATAAGTTACAGTAAATTTCTAACAAATTATTTTAAAACTAGCTAAAATAATTAGTAAAAAAATATTTTTTTACACTTTGCTTTCTAATACTAATTGTCATTAGCCCTACAAGGTGGAAATTACGCGGATTTTGATATCCTAAAATTTACACCTAGGTATGACAAAGAGATTGTTTTAACAGTTGTATAACCATCTTTAAGAATAATATCTTAAAATATTTACAATACTAAGCTATTTTTCTAACATTAACCATCACTTATGGTCTTATTAGATAAATATAGATTCCATCATAGAGCGAACCGACATAAGTCGGCGTAGCCATCAGATGTTTGTATATATCATCCTGAACTTGTTTCAGAATTTATTAAGAAAAGATGCTGAAATAAATTCAGATGACATATAAATACTTATTTACTCGATGACAATGTTGTTAATGCTCCTCGCCATAACAAGTAACAATATTTTAAACAATGCCAGCTTGCAATGCAATATCTCACTTACTAGCAAATAACTCATCTACTACAGCTATAGCACTAGCTTTTAAATTAAGATCATAATCCACTGTATTATTTATTATTTGCTTAACATTTATAAACTTGTCTATTAAACAACTAGTAGAGCTAAAATGTATTTGATTGATAATACTAATTTCTAATTGATTAAGTTCAATATTAAGGTCGAGTGATTTTTTAGTAATTTTATTCAATAAACATAATATACTATAGGAAAAATCTCCCCATAGGGCTCTATTTTTATCAGCAAAATCATCAATACAATCTAATCTTCTATTACTACCTAAATAACCGGCAATACAGGTAATAAATTTAATATATTGATCATTATTATCTAAGTAATTTTGTGATCTAACATTAAACTTAGCGCATCTAGATCTTATTGTTGATATAATAGCAGCTGATCTAGAAGTAACAAGAAAAATAAAACCATTTGTTGGCGTATCTTCCAAAAGCTTTAAGCAAGAATTTGCGGCATTTAAGTTCATTAATTCTGCTTGATAAATAATTGCTACTCTATACTTAGAAATAGATGGAGTTTTATAGAAAAATTGCTGCAATTCTCTAATCTGTTCAACCGATATATCTTTAACGGTAGTAGTATTATCTTTCTCTATTAAATAATAATCAGGATGATTTTGTAATGGGATATTCTCTATTAATAAATTATCAGAGATAAATACATGTAAATCTTCTAAAAGAGATGCAACATCTGAGGTATTAATCAACCAACTATTACTAAGCCTATTTTGCTTAAATCTAAATTCTAAGTGTTCTTTAATCATTATGTAATTCGATCGTAAATCAACATTATTGACTTAGGTTATAGGAGAAGAATAATTCTAGGTATTTTAGTAATAACATTTAAAAAGTTACCAATCTATAAAACCGGCAACTTTTTAAATTAAATTTAGGCTTATTTTTTAGCTTTAGCTTTAGCTTTAGCTTTTGGTGCAGGTTTAGGTTTAAGCTTACCATTACAAGCATCCTTTGTACCTTGACCAACTTTAAATACAAGTTGGTTGTAAGAATTGATTTTCATTTTTGCACCAGTTTTTGGGTTACGTCCCTCACGCGCAGCTCTGTGCTGAATATTAAAAGATCCAAAACCAACTAAAGCAACCCCTTTACCTTTAGTAAATGCTTTTAGTAGAGAATCTATAACCATATTAATAGATTTTTCAGCTTCAGTTTTTGAAATAGTATTTGACTCAGCCATTAATGTTACGAATTCACCTTTGTTTAAGGATTCTCCCTTACTTGTCTTTTTTTTGTTCATAAATCAACTCTCTAAATAAATTGTTAACATATTAGACATTAGTATTAGCATAATTAAATGCCAACAAGATTCTCTCACCTTGATTTTCTGATTATAACAAACACTATTATCACTGCAACTCAGACTTTCAAAGAAGTTTTGAATATATCTATATATAAGCTAAGTTTCACTAAAATTGTATCTATTTTACATCAATTTAATATTGGAACATTATTATAAGGCTTAATTTATGTAAAATAAACCCTAAAATATTTTGTTTTCTTTCTATTTTAATAGCGTGATTCTGCAAAAAAGAATTATTTGCAAGAATTTTTAATCTAAAGTTGCTAAAAAGAAAATTTTTTGTTAATAGAGACAATGATTCCATCATTAATAATGAATAAAGCCATTCTAAAATCATTTGATAATTTTATTGCCATTAATATAATAGTTAATATATTTATCTTTATTAAAATCAATGGGGCAATTTATGAAAAGTAAAAATAATTATGATTTTAGCCTAGAGTCACTAAATAAATTAAAAGAAATAAGTCATAGCCTGCAAGTAAATAATATCCTGCTACCAGAAGAAACATTCCATCTTCACAAACTAATAGATGAGATATGCCCCAAGTGGGGGAGGGAGTTTTCTTCAAAAGATACAATTGAAGCTTTAGATCTTATATTTGATACTCAAATTCTAGGGAAAGACAGAGATAAAATCTACACTCAAATAGCGGAATCATTCATAAATAGGCCAGACAAAGGCGGTAAAAAACTAATTTCTATTGACGACACAATAGATTGGATGAGTATTTGGTACTGTTATACCAAAGATATACAGTATTATGCCTTAGGATTACCCATAAGTTTTTATGTCCTGATACCAACTAAGATCTTGTAATCATTAACCATATTCATCAACCTACTCCATCCACGCCACAGGCTTATAATACCAGGCGGATGATCACGATTTCTACCAATATACCCA
>JAJIYR010000181.1 GCA_020881085.1 Rickettsia endosymbiont of Bryobia graminum
TGATAATATACCGTATGTTTCCCTTTCTCATATTCTGTCATAGTCATCCTATAAAATAAGTCCTATTTACTTATTTTATATAGGACGACTATGACTTCTTCAAACTAAAGTTTCTCCACCTGAAGGTGGAGGTTTAAACCATCAGCTGGATAAATCAATAATCTGTAAAAGAAAGTAAATACTTTTAAAGAAAATACAAATGAAAGGCGTTCTATATATGAATTAAAAAGTAATTTGTTCTTATATACAGTAAAAGCACACCAACAACCAAGGATAATAACATTACTACGCTTGATTATTAGAACTAGTAAATGTCAATTTAAGATAATAATTTCTCTACAAGGTCAGGATTTGTAGCAATAAATATTTTGCTATTATTTGTTACTACTCCACCAGATTCCTTAACAATTAACTCAAAACCAGCATTTAAACTATAGTTCAACGATGAGAAGTAAGCAGCGTCTACTTTTCCAGATATTAACATCAAAAGCCCATAACAATGAGATCCAAAAACTCTAGTATTTTTTAGAAATGGTAAATTACTTGTGATATTATCAGTGGCTATTAAAGAATTATTAAGGCTAGTACGGCCAGAAACTCTAAGCCTACCAAGATTAGAGTCATCATTTTCTGACTTAACTCCTTGCCCTTTTTCTGCATAATAAACCCGGTCAAGAGCAGGGAAATTTATTACCGAGCAAATTGTTGTCAAAGCTCCTTGAATTTTCTTCAAGCATGTTATGGATAAAGCAAAAAGTGGTATGCTTCTCTCCAAATTTTCTATACTATCAATAGGATTTATAATTAATATAAACTCTTCTGAGGATATCTTGTCTAAATCTAATTCAAAATTATCTTTTGGAAAAAATATATTTTTACTGTATTTTTGTAACTCATCACGCAATATTTCTTGCGCCTTAGCATACGACCTATTACAAAAATCATAATTTCCTTTACTAGATCTTTGCAGCATTGATAGCTCTAAAAAATCTCTTCTTAAAAACTTAACAGCTTTATGCGAGGCATTAATAATTATATTAGTTATATTTTCCATATAATTATTATTTAGCGCGCTCAACAAAACTGAGGTCTTCAGTTTTAACTACTATTTTTTCTCCTATAACTAAGTAAGGAGGAACCATTACTCTTATTCCATTAGTTAAAATTGCTGGTTTATACGAAGACATTACAGTAGAACCTTTAATTACTGTATCAGTTTCAGCAATTTCACCAATAACATTTTGAGGTAATTCAACATTTAAAGGCTTATCATCATAAAACTGCACTTTTAGTATCATGTTATCTTCAAGGAATGGTAAACGCTCATCAAGAAGTTCTTTATCGATTAAAACCTGCTCAAATGTCTCATTATCCATCAATACTAATTTATTATCTTCAAAATATAAAAATTGTAGATCTTTATGCTCAAGCTGAGCTTTTTCAACGTAATCAGAGGAGCTAAAGCGTTCATTAAGCTTCGTACCAGTTTTTAAATTTTTCATTTCAACTTGAATATATGCAGGACCTTTACCTGGCTTTGTATGTTCAGGATTTCTACTTACCACCCATAGATCACTATTATGTACTAAAATATTTCCAGATCTAATTGAATTTGCTGTAATTTTCATACCTTAATCCACTTACCTTAAATTATCTTATTTCTTACTAAATAACGAATATATTATAATTTCCTATAAGAAAATTATAGAAATCTGCTATACTTTAATTACCATCCAAATTAGAACGCCAATCTAATATTGATAGGCCAACTTTGAACAGTAGAACAGAATGAATAATAGTAAAAATATACAATAACTGTTATAAATACAAGTAATTATCATTAATATATATTTAAAAGAAAATATCGTATAATTATGACCGCAAGCGTACTTATAGTCGATGACATAGCATCCAATATTAAATTATTGGAAGCAAAATTATTGGTAGAATATTATGTAGTTTTCACTGCTAACAATGGCAAAGATGCACTTAGTATACTTGAAAATACTAAAATCGATGTTGTATTACTTGATGTCATGATGCCTGATATGGATGGCTTTGAAACATGCAGAAAAATTAAATCTAATCCACAGACTAATCATATACCAGTTATTATGGTTACAGCCCTATCAGATGTTGAAGATCGAGTAAAAGGACTAGAGGCTGGCGCGGATGAATTCTTAACCAAACCAATTGATGACACTGCCCTTTTTGCTAGAGTAAAATCTCTCACTAGAATGAAAGCAGTAGTAGATGAACTAAAACTAAGAAATACTACCAACGCAGAACTTGGGGCTTCAATTATAGAAGTGAAAGATAATTTTGCAGGTAGCAAAATATTATTGATTAACGATGACATCGTACAGGCAAAAAATATAACAAAAATTTTGTTATACATCACTAATCAAGTTAAAACTATTTCTGATATTTCTGAACTCGAGAATAATACTACTGAGTATATGCCTGATCTAGTCATTATCAGCAGTGAGTTAGAACAAAATGATCCTCTAAGAGTATGCGTAACATTAAGAACTAACTCTAAATTCCGTGATATAGCTATAATGTTACAAGCTCAAGAAGAAGATAAATCTATGATATTAAAGGCACTTGAACTAGGTATTAATGATTATTTCTGCTACCCAATTGACATGAATGAGTTACTTGCAAGAACCAAAACACAATTAAGAAAGAAACATTATCAAGATAATTTACGCAACATCTTAGAATTAAGCATTAATCTATCAATTAAAGATGGATTAACTGGAGTATTTAATCGCCATTATTTTGATACTCATATAAAACAGATGGTCAATAAAGCCAATGATAGCAAAAGATCTTTATGTCTATTAATGTGTGATATTGATCATTTCAAACAAGTTAACGATACCTATGGACATCAAGCAGGTGATATATTATTAAAAGCTATAGCTAACGTCTTAAAAAATATTTTTAGAGTAACTGATTTAATTGCGAGATTTGGGGGAGAAGAATTTTCTATACTTATAGATGATATAGCAATTAGAGACGCTATTTATGTAGCAGAAAGAGTTCGCAAAGAAATAGAATCAATAGATTTTAAAGTTAAAACGCAACAAGAACCGATCAAAAAAACAATTTCTATCGGTGTAACTGAATATAAAATAGGCGAAACTATTAATAATTTTATAGAAAGGGCAGACAAAGCCTTATACCAAGCGAAGGATACTGGCAGAAATAAAGTAGTAAATCTTTAAATTTTTATCTTTTTACGTTATTTACTTTGAAACAAAGTAAATAACATATTATCTTCAAAAGATTAATATAAATTAATGAATTCAAAGATTACAACATGGACAGTAACATCACAACAAATTATCGTAAACTACCTTACAGACCAGGTGTAGGCATGATGATAATTGACAAAAATAGCAATGTCTTTGTTGGTAAAAGAATAGATACTAAAATACAAGCTTGGCAAATGCCACAAGGCGGCATAAATTTAGGAGAAACTCCAAGCGTTGCAGCTCTTAGAGAAATGTTAGAGGAAATAGGTTGTAATAAAGGAACTATTATTGCAGAAAGTAAATATTGGTATAGTTATGACTTGCCCCAAGCATTAATTCCTAAATTATGGGGTGGAAATTTTCGCGGGCAAAAACAAAAATGGTTTTTAATTAAATTTACGGGTACTAATGAAGAAATCAATATTAACACCCTAGCTCCAGAGTTCGAGGAATGGCACTGGGCAGAGCTTGATGAATTATTATCAATTATAATCCCATTTAAACGCAAACTATATAAAGCAGTAATTAAAGAGTTTTCTGTTATTATTAATAACCACAAATCAATTTATTAAAAGTTATGTGGTTAATAAATAGTCAATATTGTATAGTCTAATGGAATAATGTGGTAACATTGTGAATAACCATGTCATTCTGAACTTGTTTCAGGATCTTTTAGATATTTATTAGGTACTGAAATAAATTCAGTATGACACCTCTCCCCTAGTAATCACCTTATTGACTTAAGCTATTAAGCTGCCGGAACAAAAGAAACATTAATTATAGAATGAGAATTAATTGCTGAAGAGATATCAATCTCCTTAAAAATCTCGATTAAAGCACTAGTTAGATTTTTAATCATTTCATCACTATGGTTTGGAGTTGGTATAATCCTTAAACGTTCAGTACCTCGTGATACTGTTGGGAAATTAATATGCTGAACATAAATGTTATATTTACTTAATAATATATCAGAAATTTTCTTAGCTTTAATTGGATCGCCAATAATTATTGGGATAATATGGCTATCATTTTTAAAATAAGGAATTTTAGCATTATCAAAAGATTTTTTTACTTTTTTTATAATTGTTTGGTAAAGATCTCTTTCAACATTTGAATCCCTTAAATGCCTAATACTAGCAGTTGCTGCAGCAGTAATAACCGGGGGTAGCGAGGTAGTAAAAATAAATCCCGAAGCATTTAATCTAATGGCATCAATTATTTTACTATTTGCTGCAATATAGCCACCAATAGTACCGTATGCCTTACCAAGAGTTCCTTGGATAATGTCAATTTGCTCTGAATAGCCTTGCAATCGAGCAATACCAGCCCCTTGCTCACCGTATAGCCCAACAGTATGCACCTCATCTATAAAGGTTATGGCATTATATTTTTTTGCTAGATTTATAATTTCCTTAATAGGAGAAAATAAACCATCCATAGAATAGGCTGACTCAAAAACAATAATCTTTGGTCTATTAACATCAACTTTTTTTAATAGCTCTTCAAGATGCAAGACATCGAAATGACGATATACGTGCTTTTCAGCTTTTGAATTACGAATACCAGAAATAATAGAAGCATGATTCAACTCATCTGAGAAAAATACTATTTCCGGCATAATTTTTGCAAGCGTTGCAAGAGTAGTATCATTTGCTACATAACCAGAAGTAAAAACTAATGCCTTTTCTTTTTGATGTAAATCTGCTAATTCTTTTTCTAGTTCAATTACGCAACTATTATTTCCACCTATATTTCTTGTTCCACCTGAACCAATTCCATATTTTTTGATAGCTTGTTTAGCCGCATTAGTAACATTTGGATGTTTACTCATCCCTAAGTAATCATTAATACACCACATTACTATTTCATTATTATTATACCAAGCCAACGGAAAATTATCGGCTTGCCTTTTAACAGGAACAAACTCCCGATATCTTCCTTCTTGTTTAATTTCTTCAATATGATTATTAAATATATTATTATAATGCAGCATCTTATTTTATTTTTTATTATAATTAGAGTTATCTACGACCAAATAAACGCTCAATATCCTTAAGTTTAAGTTCAATGTATGTTGGTCTACCATGATTACATTGGCCTGAAAAAGGAGTATTCTCCATCTGTCTCAATAATGCATTCATTTCCTCAGGCAATAATTTACGCCCTGCTCTAATCGAGTAATGACATGCATAAGTTTCTGTAACATGTTCAATTAATTGAATCAAGGAAATATTTTCACCCATATCAGATAAATTATCGGCTAAATCTTGAATTAATTTATTAATGTTAACTCCTTCTAACAAACTAGGAACTTCTGATACAATAATTGATTTATCACTAAATTTTTCTATAGTTAAACCTAACTCGATCAGATCGTCTTTTGCATTATATAGTAAATTAGCTCTTTTTTCATCTGGTAATTCAATTATTTCTGGAATAAGCAATCTTTGCCTTAGCAATCCGCCATTTTCAATCGTTTTTTTAATTTTCTCATACCCTAAACGTTCATGAGCAGCGTGTTGATCAACAATAATCATACTATCTTCTGTCTGTGATACTATATAGGTACTATGTAGTTGAGCTCTAGCAGCTCCAAGCGGGTAGTGATTTTTGACATTATTCGCATCATTCAAGTCATTTATATCATTCCCACGTACACTGGAATCCATTAATAACTTATCATTGCGAGAGGATGTATAATCCTGTGGCAATCTTCTGAAATCACCAGATTCATTAACATTAGGTCGTGATGAAGAATATTGAACTAAATTATTCTCTTGAATCTCTACTTTTGCATGAGGAACTGTAGTGATTAATTGTTGTTTTTGAAAATTATGCGCGGTAATATCTTGAAATTTATAACTACTACGGGTACTATCAGATATCATATTAAAATTTTTAGATGGTACAGAATTATTATTACTTCTAAATAATCCAAGAGTGGTGGCAGCAATATTTGTTGAAACAATATGACTTTTACTAGCAAGAGCATCTTTTATTGCACTAATCAGCAGACCTCTAATAGTATTTGGGTCATGAAATCTTACTTCTATTTTAGCAGGATGAACATTAACATCAACTAATTGAGGATCTATCTTTATAAATAATACTGATACAGGATGGCGGTCTCTAGCTAAATAATCTTGGTAAGCAACCCTTAAAGCTACTTGCAATAGTTTATCTTTAACTGGTCTATTATTAACAAATAAAAATTGATCTTCTGCAGAAGCTCTATTAAAAGTTGGGATACTTGTAAAACCATATATAGATAATTGTGGCCTTTGGAGGTTAACCTCCGATGCATTTTCAATAAAACTACCTCCCATTATATCTACTATTCTTTGTTTTAGAATATCCTGATAATCTCCATCCTGTCCTTTTAGTTTAAAAATATTCCTATCATCGTGTGATAAACTAATAGAAATTTGAGGATGAGCTAAGGCAATTTTCTTTACTATATCAACTGAAGCAGCTAATTCACTTTTATCAGATCTTAAAAATTTTAATCTAGCAGGAGTAGCAAAAAACAAATCTCTTATTTCAATTTTAGTACCTTCATTATGGACTGCTAATTTAGTTTCTTTATCAACCCCACTATTCAATTTTATTTGATATGCTTTGTCATGATCACGAAGCCTTGAAGTGATTGTCATTTTGCTGATAGACCCAATAGAGGGAAGAGCTTCTCCTCGAAAGCCAAAGCTATTGATATTGAGTAAATCTGATTCATCAAGCTTAGAGGTAGTATGACGCTCAACTGCTATTTTTAAATCTTCCTCAGACATTCCTATTCCATTATCGGAAATAACAATCAAGTTTTTACCGGCTTGCTCAAGGATAACATCTATTTTACTACTTCCAGCATCTACTGCATTTTCAACAAGTTCTTTTACCACGGAAGCAGGTCGCTCTATAACTTCTCCTGCAGCAATGCGGTTTATTGTATTGATCTGTAGAAATTTTATTTTAACTGTCATCTTCTTTGTTTAATACAAAATTTTTTCCACAATAAGGGCATGTGATAGATTTTTCAGCTGGATCAATTTCCAAATAAACTTTGGAATGATCAAAGGGCGATTCTTTGCCAAAACATGACACTGATATAGATATAGTATTAATAATTTCTACATTTTTCATAAATTTAAAGCTATTAATATTTTTTAATAGTACAATGATACTATAAAGTATAAGTCATATTTATTCAAAATAAATAATTGAGTAGAACCATGGAAAATAAAATAGTATTAATAACTGGATCAACAAGTGGTATTGGGCTAGACATTTTGCTACATTAAAAGCAAATATTATTATTAATCGATTAGGAACCGGAGTTCTTGTAGAGCAAGTAACTATCGAATTAAAAAGTTTAGGCGCTTCAAATATTTTATATTATCCCGCTAACTTAGCTAATCCTGAAGAAATAGCCCAAATGTTTGAAGCAATTATTGATAGATTCGGTAAATTAGACATATTAGTAAACAATGCTGGTATTCAATTTGTTTCACCTATTGAGGATTTTCCAGATGATAAATGGGAAGCTATTATCAGAGTTAATCTAATATCTTCTTTCTATACTATTAAACATGCTATACCTCTTATGAAAAAAAATGGCTGGGAAAGAATTATTAATATTGCTTCCGCTCATGCCATAGTTGCTTCACCCTTTAAATCAGCTTATGTTGCAGCAAAGCACGGATTACTTGGACTAACTAAAACCGCAGGGTTAGAAGTAGCAGAACATAATATAACAGTTAATGCTATTTGTCCTGGTTACGTTAAAACCCCATTAGTAATGAATCAATTAGCTGATACTGCTAAAGCAAGAAATATCACTGAAGAACAAGCATTAAAAGATGTGATCCTTAAAATTCAAGCAACGAAGAAATTTGTAGAAGTTGAAGAAATAGCTAATCTAGTAATCTTTCTATGCGATGAAAAGGCTGGATCCATAACAGGCAGCCCTATAATGATTGACGGCGGCTGGACTGCTAGTTAAATCTCTTTTGGGTATATTCCCGGCCGCTTGCGGCGTAATATGGAGGAATGAGCAAATATATACACAAAAGTCATAATGTTACGGTACTGCTGTATCACATGGTATTTCCAGCAAAATATCGCCGAGC
>JAJIYR010000182.1 GCA_020881085.1 Rickettsia endosymbiont of Bryobia graminum
TGAACAATTTTCAGAAGCAATAAACAAATTTTTCAGCAACATCGGCAATTATAAAGATAGGTTACGTACCTTAATAAACGATAATTTCCAAACCTATTACCGTTAACCATTTCTCCAACTCTTCAAGTTAATTCAGTATATCATTATTACTTTTAATAGCGTGTGCAGCTGAACAGGCATAAACTACTGAAGCATGAGAAAAGAAGTCTATAGCCCCCTTTAATTCTTCAGTTGCAAACGGAGTTTTTTTCAATGATGATTTTTTTGACATAAATAACCTCTAATTAAGTTTACTTATTTCTAAACTCACAATTATAGATTACCATGTTAATACAATTTGATTCAATCTTTAATTGAATCTATCAAATAATAATTGAAAATTATCAGATCTATGTGGTATTTTAATTATAATAGCTACTCATCAATATAGAAATTGGAATAAAGTAACAATATAATATGCTAAAAATCCAAATCAGTATAACAGGAAGGGGGGGGAAAACCAGCTATTTGATCTTGTAATAAAGAACGAAAACTAGGTCTTGATTTAATGACGGCATACCATTCACGAACAGATAGCCATTTATCCCAATTCATTTCACCAAAATAATCTAAGACTGATATATGGCTGGCAGCTGCTATATCTGCACAGCTTAATGAATCAGAAGCAATAAAACTACGAGCTTCTAGCAAGTTAGTCAGATAATTCAAATGATATGAAAGATTATTTTTAGCGGCTCTTAAAAATTCAGTTCTTGGCCCCCCTAATTGACAAGATGGCCTTACTATTTTCTCGTCAATAATAATCTTAGTTACTTCACGGCAAAATTTTTCATTAAACCAACTAAGTAACCTACGAATTTCACATTTAGTATCAATATCCTCATCCATAAAATTAAAATTAGGATATTTATCATTTAAATATTCAATGATTGGATAAATTCCTGCAATAATCAATTGAGATGATTCTTGCAGCACTGGTATAGAGCCTGCCGGATTAAGAGATAAAAACTCTTTATTCCTTTGCCAGTAATCTTCCTTTATCATTGTAAAATCAGCACTCAATTCCTTTAACAAAATACGAATCTGGCGAGATAATGGACAAATAGGATAATGATATAATTTTCTCATTAAATCTTCTTAATAGAATATATTTTTTAATATTAATAAATAGTTAATTTTCTTTGCCAAATTATAAACTATCAATAAATTATTTAAAATACAACATTGTTAAGTAAATATAAAAAATAATTTAAACATTAAATCTGAAATGAACTATATCGCCATCTTGCATCTTATAATCCTTTCCTTCTAAACGCATTTTTCCTACTTCTTTAGCTTTCACTTCACCACCAAAGTTTATATAATCCTCATAACCGATCACTTCCGCCCTAATAAAGCCTTTTTCAAAATCTGTATGAATAATACCAGCTGCTTTCGGCGCTAATGTGCCATTATGAAAAGTCCAAGCATGAGCTTCTTTAGGACCTATAGTAAAAAAGCTTCTTAAATCTAATAAATTATATACTTCTTTAATAATTTTACTAAGACCGGTTTCTGCTAAACCAATGCTTTCTAAAAATTCTTTCTTCTCTTCTACGCTTTCTAAAACAGCAATATCTGCTTCAATCTTTGAAGAAATAATCACATATTTTGCATTATCTTGAGCAGCCTTTTGGGCTACAAGTTCAGTAAGTTTATTACCAGATACAGCATCTTGCTCTAAAACATTACAAGCATATAATACTGGCTTAGAGGTTAATAATTGTAATTGATCTAACTCAAATTTACTGTAGGTTCCTATTAAACTACGAACAGACTTACCCATACCAAGACAGACTTGAATTTCTTTTAATAATTCTATCTGATCTTTCAAAGTTTTATCGCCAGTTTTAAAACGTTTCTCAGCATTTGCTAAACGCTTTTCTACTGATTCTAAGTCTGCTAATATCAATTCAGTTTCTATTATCTCAGCATCATTTATCGGATCAATTTTATTATGGACATGAGTAATATCAACATCTTCAAAACAGCGCAAAACATGCAAAATAGCGTCTACTTCTCTAATATGTGACAAAAACTTATTACCCAACCCTTCTCCCTTACTAGCTCCTTTTACTAATCCAGCAATATCCACAAATTCAATATAAGTTGGTATAATTTTAGCTGAACCAGCTATAAATGATAACTTAGTTAATCTATCATCAGGTACTGATACCGTACCTGAATTTGGTTCAATCGTACAAAATGGATAATTAGCAGCTTCTGCAGCTATACTTGAAGTTAAAGCATTAAACAAAGTAGATTTACCAACATTTGGCAACCCTACAATACCGCATTTCAATGTCATAATTTTACTTACTTTTTATATTCTTTCTTAAATAATTTCATTAGCCCTAATTTAAAATTTAGATTATTTTTCGCTCCAAAATATACTTAAAATATAATTTTTGTACAAATGGCATTTAAACCCTTTTATTATCAGCTCTCCAAGGCAGAATTTTGGTGAATTTTAATATTTTTTTAGTTGTTATTATAGAACTCTGAATTTATATTTATTTCTATAGTAATCACACCAGTTTAGAAAAGCCTTATACTTCATTGTTTTGATGGTTTTATGCCAATTTAGAATATCTTAAAATACTTATAATACTAAGATATTTCTCTAAATTAATTCTCCAATCATTATGCCAGTGAAAATTGTAAGAATAACTAGCTTAAATTTTTCCTAAAATAATAAACTTTAGAACTATTATCATACCCCTCTCTTGTAAATTCTAGCCTAAAGCTTACTTTCTTATAAAAAGATCTAACTTGCCATTCAAATTTTATTAAAATCAATAAATATAGCAGAAATCACTAAGATAAAGATAACAGGATGTCATGCTGAATTTATTTCAGCATCTCTCTTATAGATCCTGAAACAAGTTCAGGATGACCCTGCTTTAGTTTAGGATGATTTAGTATTAAATATCACTATCTTTATATTCTTTATTTACCATTTAGCTTTTAAACAATACCAAAGCTAGATTAAAAAAATTCCAAAATTTATTTCCCTAAGCTTAATTCTATACTATAGTTTCATTTAGCACGAGATTTTTTATCTTTAAATTTTGTTTACATACCTAATAAATAAAGCTGTTCACATGAAAATAAATTATAAATTTAGAGAATTTATTAAATCCGAGACTTTTTCCGGTTTACTATTAATTACAACTTTCTTCTTGGCATTAATAATTAGTAATAACTCTACTTCCTACGAATATTATAAAAAAATTGTTTATCTACCTATAACTATTATTTTAGGAGATTTTTCTCTTAATACCTCATTTATAGAGATAATTAATGATGGTCTCATGACTTTCTTCTTTTTATTAATAGGATTAGAAATGAAATACCATTTAGTAGAAGGAGAATATAAAGAACGGAGAAAATTAATATTACCAACTGCAGCTGCTATAGGTGGGTTAGTAGTTCCAGCTTTAGTTTATATATCATTTAACTTTAATCAACCTACTTTGAAAGGATGGGCTATACCAATAGCTACAGATACAGCTTTTATATTAGGTATATTATCATTATTTAGAAATCGCATCAGTTTTGAATTAAAAGTTTTTATAATAGGGTTTTTACTTATCGATGACGCTTTAGCCTTAATTATATTAGCCGTTTTTTATACTAAAACTATTTATTATTCAGCATTATTTGTTGCTATAGGTTTAACAGCTGTATTAGCTATATTAAATATGCTAAATGTAAAACAGACTTTTTACTACATGCTAGCAGGCCTGTTATTATGGGTGGCAATGGTTGAAGCTGGAATACATGGAACATTGGCTGGAGCAGTAATAGCATTAGCTATTCCGGTTACAGTAAAAGAAATACCTAATAATTATTTTAAAGAATTAGAAGGCTCTGTTCACCTATTAGTAAGCTATTTTATTTTACCTATCTTTATTTTTATTAACTCTGGTATATCTTTCAAGAATTTTAGTATCTACAGTACATGTTCTAATGTTAGCTTTGGAATTATTTTTGGGTTATTCATAGGTAAACAATTAGGTATTTGGTTATTTTCTTACCCTATAATAAAGTCAAAAATTTGTATGTTGCCTAATAATACGTCTTGGCCGAAATTTTATTCTATTGCAATTCTTGGGGGAATAGGCTTTACCTTAAGTTTATTTATTGGCGGATTAACCTTTGATGAAGGTTGCCCTGCTAATGCTATGAGGGTGGCTGTAATTATTGGCTCAGTATTGTCGGCAATATTTGGAATCTTAGTGTTAAAGTACGAACGTTTCTTTACAATCTTTAACAAGTAAATTTAGCTAATATAATAAAGACTATAATTTGAACATATACAGCTCTGATTAGTTAATAATAATCTATAATTATTATTAACTTGGCCATATTTATTTAGATATTTTATTTTTAAATTCCTCAGATTTTCCTGTAATTAGTAAATTTATATTCTCATTAATTACTTCTATACTATTACCAACAACTTGTACTTCATCTTTTTTAAAAGAAGATAGAACATAATCCGATACATCATTACGCATCGGCTTTCCTACCCCTATTCTAATTCGTTGATAATTATTCCCTATATGCTGGTCTATGGATTTTAGACCATTATGACCACCTGAACCACCACCAACTTTATATTTTATTCTTCCTGTTTCTAAGTCTATATCATCATGTATCACGATAACATTATTAGATTTGATATTATAATAAGAACATAGACTACTTACTGATTGACCAGACAAGTTCATATAAATCTGAGGTTTAGCTAATAATATTTTACTATTAGCTATTACTCCTTGAACAACCTCAGCACGTAATTTAGACTTAACATTCCAAAAAAGCTGATGACTATCAGCTATATAGTCCACAGTCATAAAACCAATATTGTGACGAGTACTTTGATATTCTTTACCTATATTTCCTAAACCAATAATAAGAATCATAAACCTAATAATAAAACTTCATTTTATTAAGGAAGGAATTAACAACAATTTTACTTTGCTGATAGATAACTTAAATCTCTATACAAAGAAATCTAATATATCCCTTCATGCTTATCGTACCCTGGATAACCTTCACTTTCATGCACATCTTCTTCTAGTAAATCATTGATTTTAAATGCTTCCATAATATCACCCGAAGCAGTTATCCTGCCAGTTCTTCGATCTACCGGTATTAATTTTATACTATCTGGAATTTTAAAATCTAATGATGGAACATCAGCATAGGCTTTTTCCATAAAACTAATAAAAATAGGCATTGCAACACTTGAGCCAGTTGCTGTTTTTCCCATATTTTTTGGATTATCATAACCAATATAAGTTCCAACTATTATTTTAGGAGTAAAGCCAACAAACCAAACGTCTTTACTATCATTAGTAGTACCACTCTTAGCTGCAATTACTTTACCTAACTTTTTAGCACCGGTTGCAGTTCCTCTTTGAACGGCTCCCGTCAACATTGAAATTGCTTGATAATTTGTTGCCTCATCAATTATTACTTGTTCATGCTTATTAGACACTATAGGGACTTCAATATTTGCAATATCAATATTATCCATGTCTCTTAAATCACAATTTTGACATTGTCTATCATCACGGCGGTATATTATTCTACCGTTACGATCCTTTATTAGTTCTACAAAATGCGGTGTTATTTTCTTACCAGAATTAGCTATTGTTGCATACGCAGCAGTCATCTTTTCTAAAGTACTTTCAAGAGCTCCAAGAACCATAGAGAATACTTTTTTAGGTTGATCATTAATACCAAATCTATGAACAACATCAGCAACCTTACTAATTCCTACAGCTTGAGCTACTCGAACGGTAATTAGATTTCGTGATTTTTCAAGGCCAGTACGCATAGTGATTTGACCTAGAAAATTCCCACTATAATTTTTGGGACGCCACATCGGCAAACCAGGACCTTGTGATAATTCTATTGGACCATCATCAAAAATTTTATTAGGTTTAATACCATTTTCTAATGCTGCAATATAAGAAAAAGTCTTACTTAAAGACCCTGGCTGCCTTAAAGCTGTAGAAACTCTATCAAATTTACTAGCTGAAAAATCATACCCCCCAACACTTGCAAGTACCTGACCTGTATTGGGATTCATTACCATAATCCCACCATTTACAGCAGGAACCTGTGTTAAAGCATAAGTATTCTTGAGTTTTTCTACAACAATTACATCCCCCTTTTTCAAAAGAGATTTTGCGGAAACAAGGTTATACCTTGCCCACTTCATATCAGCTAACAATATTTTAGATTTACTTCCATCCTCAAGGCCAATTTCTGCTTGACTATCTATAGCACTTAATACAACCGCCAACTTATATTCTAACATTCCCAGCGGTCTTATTACCTTTTGTAAATTTTCTTGCCAATTACCTACATCTATATTAGTTACTTTACCTCTATAACCTGCACGTTTTTTATCATAATCTCTGATACCTTTTCTCAAAGCACTCTCTGCAGCTTGTTGATGTTTAGGATCAAGAGAAGTTATAATAGTCAACCCTCCTGTATAAAAAAGCTCTTTACCGCCTAAACGATCAATTACTTCTTCTCGTACTTGTTCTGCAAAATAATCAGCTGTTACCGTCTCACTAGGATCTCGTTTTTTTAATATAATGGGTGTATCTATCGCTTCCTTTGCTGCTTCTGGAGTCAGATAACCATCTTCCAACATTCTTGCTATTACGTAATCTCTCCGTTCTTTTACCCTCGCATAATTTCTTTCTGGATTAAAATTTGATGGAGCTTTAGGTAAACCAGCGATAAATGCTGACTCTTCAATAGTTAACTCTTCAATAGATTTATTAAAATAATTCTGAGCTGCCACAGCAACACCGTAAGCTCCCTTACCAAAAAACGTTTGATTAAGATATAGCTCTAAAATTTGATCTTTAGTGAAACCTTTAGAAATTCTGTAAGATAATATAGCTTCTTTAATCTTACGTTCTATTGATACTTCTGACGTTAGTAGAAAGTTCTTAACTACCTGTTGAGTAATAGTTGACGCTCCCTCTACTCTACGATGATGAATGATATTAGAAATATTTAATATTGCAGCTCTAACTATTCCAACAATATCAATTCCTGGATGCTCATAAAAATTTTTATCTTCAGCAGCAATAAAAGCTTCTATAAGAGAGTGAGGTATACTACTAATAGGAACAAAAACTCTTCTCTCTAACGCATATTCCTCTATCAATTTACCATCACGTGAATAAATTCTTGTTACAGAAGGTGGGTGATAATTTGTAAGTTGGGAATAATCTGGCAAATCTCTAGAATAATAAAAAAATAAGAATATAACACCGCTAAAACCTATCACTCCCAATAAGATAAATAATTTAAAAAATAAATATAATTTTTTGAACATTTACTATATCTCACCAGTTAGGCTGCTTGCTCCAGCTCTAATTATTTTGACATCAATAATTTTTCCTAGCAAATCTTTGTTTAAATTAGTTACGTGTACTGATTGCATATAAGAGGTTTTACCTACTAACTGATCACTTAACTTACCATCACGATCAAATAATACTTTCATTATATTACCAACACAAGATTCATTAAATTCTAACTGTTGTTTTGATAATTCTTGTTGTAAAATTGCTAAGCGTTCTGATTTTATATTTTCAGGTACTTGCTCCTTCACCGCAGCAGGAGTACCAGGTCTTGGACTATATTTAAAAGAATAACACTGACCATATTTTACTTTTCTTGCTAAATCTAAAGTATCAGCAAAATCTTCGTCAGTCTCTCCAGGAAATCCTACAATAAAATCAGATGAAAAAACCATATCTGGCCTAGATTCCCTTAAACGCTTAATAATATCAAGATAATAATCTCTATTATGCTTTCTATTCATCGCTTTTAAAATTTTATCTGAACCTGACTGTATAGGCAAATGCAAGAATGGCATTAATTTCGGCTCTAAACCGTGCAATTGAATTAAATCTTCTGTCATATCAATTGGATGGGAAGTAATATATCTAATACGTTCAAGATCAGATATATTTGCTATATGTTTTACCAAATTGGCTAAGCTACAATCTAAACCTTCAGGCGTCTTGCCATGGTAGGCATTAACATTTTGCCCTAAAAGAATTACTTCTTTTGCTCCATTTGATACCGATCTAATGGTTTCTCTATATATTTGTTCTAAACTTCTTGAAAACTCAGACCCCCTAGTATAAGGCACAACACAAAAGGTACAAAATTTATCACATCCTTCCTGTACTGAAATTAAAGCGCTAGCTCCTTGAAAACTTGATTGTTCTGGTAATTTATCGAATTTTGCTTCTTCAATAAAATCTAATTTAATAACATGCTTCTCATGTCTTGCGATTTTTGCTAATAGTTCTGGTAAATCAGAATAAGATTGAGGTCCAACAACTATGTTTACATAAGGAGCTCTCTTAAAAATCTCTTCTCCTTCAGCTTGTCCAACACACCCTGCTACAATTATTACTAAATCAAGCTTATTATCTTTAATTTTCTTAATCCTACCAAGCTCTGAATACATTTTTTCAGCTGCTTTTTCTCTAATATGACAGGTATTAAGAATTATAATATCAGCTTCGTCCATTGAATCTGTAGGTTTATAACCAAACGGATCTAGTAATTCTTGCATTTTAATGGAGTCATAGATATTCATTTGACATCCGTAGGTTTTAATAAAAAGCTTTTTTTCCATCTTTGAAGTAAAAGTATTTATTTTTGGTAGGAATATATAGCACAAAATCTATTATTTTTGAATATTTAATTTTATAAGATCATTTTAGACCCTATAGAATTATAGAAAACTTATAAATTAAAAGATTATTTAATGATTATAATAATTATTAATTAAGTAAATGATAAAGGTTGCCAATGAAATTAGCAATCTAAAACCACTCATATAGAAAAGTCAGATGACATATCACCTGTAGTGTTTACTGTAAATAAATTTATTAAATCTGGATTTCCACTTTCTTGCACTATATCTAATAAAGAATTAGCTCAGCTTGGTACAGTATCAATATCCCCTCCTGCTCCACTAGATTTGCAATATTCTACTAAATTCAACATTTTCTGACGTAGTGATACAACATTAATTGGCTCATCGGCAAACACTTCACTGAATTTATCTAATGGAATAGAAATAAAAGGAGATATAGACATATTTTTAACTAATTCAAAAAATGCAGAACAGTCAGTACTATCCTTAAAATTAATAGATTCAGGATTTTGTTCGATTAAATATTTTATTATGTCTAATTTAGTACCTATCTTGTTATTAAATGATTTTATCGATACACTTGCTTGGTGTAAAGCACTCCATTGTTGGTATGGTTACAGTAAAATATCCCCTTCTTTTTCAATTAGACTTTTTACAGTATTACTATCCCCTACTTCAATAGCCTGATAGAGTTTATTTCTACTTACAGAATTGATGGCCTTAATCTCATTATCATTATAAGTTTTTTTCATAAAATACCTTTATGTTATAGTGTGAAGCGTCAAGTCTAATGAAATCATACACTCATGTCAAAAAATATTTAATAAGTTATTAAATATTTAATGATTACTAGCATGTTTATGAAATAATTTGTAATATAATGAAGCTTGTATATTAGTGATTAAAGAGTTAAAATAAGAGTAATAGCTATAAATTAATAAAATTAAAGCATGCAAGTAACGATAGGAAATTCTGTTAGTTGTTATGGTATTGGGGTTCATTCCGGTAAAATTACTCAATTAACCTTAAAACCAGCAAAAAAAAACACCGGTATTGTTTTCATTAGAACAGATGTGCGTCAAGACATAAATTTTATATATACCTCCCCTCTAAATGTTACTGATACAACTCTATCTACTACTATAGAAAATGAATATAAAGTCTCTGTTTCTACCATAGAACATTTAATGGCAGCTATTTGGGGTTGCGGCATTGATAATATAATAATAGAAATTGATAGTCCAGAAGTGCCAGTAATGGATGGCAGCAGCAAACCTTTCGTCTTCATGATAGAATATGCTGGCAAATCACTACAAAACGCCCCTAGAAAATATCTTAAAATCCTTAAGGAAGTTAAGGCAATTCATAAAGATTGTGAATTAATTTGCACTCCTTCAAATATGATGCATGTTGATTTGACAATAAATTTTGAGAGTAAAGCTATTGGCAAGCAAAATTTTATTTTTTCAGAAAAGCAATCTTTTAATAAGGATATAGCTGATGCAAGAACTTTTGGATTTATCCAGGAATTACAATATCTTAAAAGCAAAGGTCTTGCTCAAGGAGCTTCCCTTGAAAATGCTATAGGTATTGATCAAGATACTATAATTAATCCTGATGGTTTAAGATATGAAGATGAGTTTGTTCGTCATAAGCTCCTAGATTTATTTGGTGATCTATATACTACAGGAACGCCTATAATAGCTGATATTTATGGTTACAAAACCAGCCATGCTTTAAATAACCAGCTGTTAAGACAAATATTTACGGATAGTAGCTCATATACTTTCGTTAGCTCAAAAGAGCTTGCTCAATAAATAGCGATAAATCCTGAAAATTTTTAATCAAATTATTAATTTGCTGTAGCTTATCACCTGATAATTTCATGATAGATGATTGCTCTAGATCCTCATTTAGTCCTGACGAACTATTCTTACAAACGACCTGTGGAAGTGTAAATAATGGCCTATCATCTTCACGAATGCAAGAAGTAGCTATATCTACAGGCTCCTCTCGTAACTTTTCGTTGTTTTTAATCTGATTAAGAGTGATATCATATTCGTTTTGTAAGTCACTCATGTTACGCAGTGAAGGTTGAAAGAAGAGAGAAATTGCTATAAAAAAGGAGAGAATAAAATACAATCTGGGTAATAAGAATTGAAAGAAAAATTACTTGATATATATACGGACTACTTAATTAGCCAAAATA
>JAJIYR010000183.1 GCA_020881085.1 Rickettsia endosymbiont of Bryobia graminum
ATTCTCTTGAATATCTAATACAAATTGTTGATGAGGAGTTAAATTATTGTTAGGATCTAAATAACGTTTTAATGAGCTATTAATAGAATAATTTCCTAAAGAAACGCTTTCGGTTTCTTTAGCTTCAATATGAGTTAATAAAATTGATCCTTTACCTAAATCCTCAATAGATTTATTTGCAGATCCTCCATAACATGACCATAGATGCACATATAAAGGGCTATTAGGTTCAGCTATATTTTTTAATGTTTCAAACGTTTCTTTGGTTGCTTGTGTATCCCTAAATAGACTAATAGAATGTTGTCCATCTTCTTTACGCCCACCATGACCATTTATATCAATACGAGTATTAGATCCTATTTTTAGATTTTTCTCTTTTAGCGTTTGTTTTAACTGCTCAAGATCTATCAGATCTTTCCCATCACCAACAATTAAGCAATCATCTCGATTCTTAAGAGCTTTTTCTATTTCTGGATCTATGGGAAGATCAGGACCAATTAAAAATAGCGCTTTTAGTTCTTTGATTGTATGTTGTTGTTTATTTTGTTCTTTAGCCATAAAATCTTTAAGTATTAATAATTCTATAAATAATACACTGTTAAGCTAAACGTGGCTATATATTCTTGCGAGAATATAAATAGATACTTAATATAATCGCGCAGGCAACATTAGCATAACAGGCAAAGATATACATTAAGTTTTTAGAGGCATGGTTTTGTAAGGTAAAGTGTAAATAGGTAATAATTATTACTAGAGATACAGTAACTAAAATTTGTTTTGCATGAGATTTTTTATTATATGGTTGGCGTAAGAAAATAGATAAGGATGCAAGCACTAAGATAAAATTATACATTGGCCAAATTAATCTTTGATGTCCTTCAGCTATTAATTTTATTTTTCTTTGTTGGTCTATTGTATCATCAGGGTTTAATAGCTCATGAATATAATATTCATTAATTTCTCGGCGATTATTTGGTACCCCAGAAGTATCAACTTTGTTAGTTAATTCTATTACTAGAGATTCAAAATTAAGACTGGTTAAATTATTATTATGATCATATGTTTGTCTTGTACCATGATCTAGCTCAAAAATTGATACATTGCTGTATGCTTTAATATTACCTGATTTTGCAAATATAATTGCTTGGTTATCAGCTTTGCGATTATCAAAAATAATTAAACCAAGCATAGTGTTATCGTCTAATTTACTATCAAAATATATAGTAACATCTTTAGAGATAGGGTTAAATATTTTCTCTGTTATTAGAGTGGAGCTATAATTATTCTTCATAAAATTCAAGTCTGTTTTAAGCTTATTATAGGATAATGGTAATAAGCTAGCAGAAATATAATAAGAAAATAACGTTATTATAATAGCAATTAGTAAAGCTGGAGTAGCAAGTCTAAAATTATTTAATCCTAAATTTTGAAGAATAATGATCTGACGTTTTTCACTTAAATGTAGGTAAGTATAGATTATAGATATAGTAGTTGCTAACGGTGTTAAAATAAATAATAATGAAGGAAGAACTAAAATAACTAAACTAAAAAAATAACCGATTTTTATTCCTTTGTCGATCAGATATAAGAATTTCAATATTTGTGTAATCCATACTAGAGTTGTCATTGAAAAAATAATGATTACTAAAGATGGAAGGATATTTTTTATAATGTATCTTTTATATATTAACATTGGCTCTCTTTCAAAATTCTGCTATGATTAGTAATGTGTACGCAGATTTGGTACACGGGTTCTTCTATACATTTAGTATGTTTTAAACCATGTCTTCAGTTTCTCCTTCAAATCACCAAGTAGTAGTGAGTTTTGAAAGATTGCTATTAAGCAATAATTCTATCTAAGTATTAAATTGTTCTTTGATAATTCGATTTTCAAGAGTATTTATTTTATCAAATAATAATTTTATACTATGGTTTTTTACTGATTTTATTGATACAGATTTAATATTATTAAACTCTTGAAAATCTGCTGCCACATTTACTGGTCTTTTACTATGTTCTAAAATTTCAAATTTTACATTGCTAGAGAATGGTAATAATGCTCCATGCCAACGTCTAGGACGAAATGGGCATATTGGAGTTAAGCATAATACATTTGATTCAAGAGGTAGAATAGGGCCGCCAGCAGATAAGTTGTAAGCGCTGCTGCCAGCTGGAGTTGCAACCATAGCCCCGTCTGCAACTAGCTTTATTCGTTCTATTTGATCAATTTCAATTCTGAACTTAGCAGCTTGGTTAGTTTTACGAAAAATAGATACTTCGTTAATTGCTAGAGCATTATGTATTTGGCCATCTATAGTTTCCGCCTCCATTTTAAGAGGGTGCAGATGTTCTATTTTAGAACTGTGTAAATTATCTAATAAAGTTTTAGCGGTAATGTTATTCATTAAAAAACCAACGCTACCAGAATTAACACCAAAGAAAGGAATGTCTAATTCCATGTAATTATGTATAGCATGTAATAATTCTCCATCTCCTCCTACAACAATAATTACTTCTGCTTCAGTTACAGGATAAAATTTATGTATATGTTTTAACTGCTCAATTAATCTTAAAGATTTTGCAGAATTATTATGAATAAGAGCTAATTTATTTAAACTGATTTTAGTTTTTGACAACATAAATATAATAAATGATTAATGATTAATACTACAAAACAAGAGGCTAATACGTCACTTAAAAAATGCCCTCCCATTAATATACGACTCATACCAACTGCAGAGCCAAAAAATAATGCCAAGCTATATATTCTAGTAAAAAATACATAGGGTGCAACATAAGCAAGGTTGCTAAAGCTATATGCCATAGCAGCGTGACCTGATGAAAATGAGCAATTATGTTTACATTCGTTAGTGATTTCAAAAAATTTACTAAATTTTTGTGTTCCACTAAAGTTAGTAATTTGAATAGGACGTGCTCTTCCAAAATTTTCTTTAAATATGTGATTAACCAATAATCCTGGTCCTATTGCTGTAGAGATAACTAAATAAATACTACCGGATAATAATATTTTTTTTAGACTTCGATACCGAATTACTAGATATAATAAATATAACAATAATACGACAATCAACGTTTTAGTGAGTATAGGGATAATTATAAAGCAAAATTGGACGATGATATTATCACGAGAGAAAAAACTTTCTTGCTCATTATAAAATAGGTTAGAAAAATCTATATCTATGTTGGGAAATATTGTAACTAGTAGTAATAATATGCCAGAGATAACAATACTAATATATACTAAACGAGTATTAATCATAGACTCAACGCCAAGAATAAGTTATAAGATAGTAATATAGATGAGTCTTATGCTTTGTTGTCCCTAACTGACCTATTTATATAGGTTTTGCTCGTCGCTTCTAGCATCTGATCTTCTGAATTTACTATAGCCAATATAGAATATTTTATAAGAACAATAATATAGCAGATAATATGTCATTCAACATTAAAAACCATAAAAACGATTTACTATTTTTGCCATTAGGTGGAGCAAATGAAATAGGAATTAATGTAAACCTATATCATTATAAGGGTAAATGGATAATGATAGATTGCGGTAGTGGTTTTGCAGATGATTATCTACCGGGTGTTGATATGGTAGTTGCTGATGTTAGCTTTATCGAAAAACATAAAAAGGATTTATTATGTTTAATTTTAACTCATGCTCATGAAGACCACTTAGGGGCCATCCAGTATTTATGGAATAGTTTAGAATGTCCTATATATGCTACAACTTTTACTGCTAATTTTTTAAAAATTAGATTGGCAGAATATGATTTTGCAAAAAATATCAAAATTCATACAGTGCAGCCAGGATCAAAAATAAATCTTGATCCTTTCCAGTTGGAAATGGTTCCCTTAACCCATTCAGCGCCAGAAATGCAAGCAATAATGATTCGAACAGATGCAGGAAATATTTTGCATACTGGTGATTGGAAATTTGATCATGAACCAGTAATAGGTGAAAAAGCCGATGAAAAACTATTGAAATCATATGGCGAAGAAGGAGTTTTAGCTTTAGTTTGTGATTCAACTAACGTATTTAATGAAGGGGTTTCGGGGTCAGAAGGTAAAGTACGAGAAAGCCTGGTAGATATTATATCTGGTTGCCCAAAAATGGTAGTTGTGACAACATTTGCTTCAAATTTAGCAAGACTTGATACGTTGATCCATGCTGGCCAAATGGCTGGAAGAAAAGTTGTGTTAACCGGTAGGAGTTTGCATAGAATTTTGCAAGCTGCTCAAGAAAGTGGTTATTTAAATGATATTCTGCCGTTGATAGATGAGCGTGATGTAGCTAGGTTTAGAAGAGAAGAGTTATTAATTATAGCTACTGGATGTCAGGGAGAACCTTTAGCTGCTACTGCTAAAATGGCAAATAATAATCACCATAGTATTAAATTAGCTCCAAAAGATACAATTATATTTTCCTCAAAAATTATTCCTGGTAATGAAAAGAAAATATTTAGAATGTTTAATACTTTTGTTAGATTAGGAGTTGAAGTAATAACAGAAAGAGATCATTTTGTGCATGTTTCAGGCCATCCTTCTATTGACGAGCTTAAGAGAATGTATGAGTTAGTGAGACCTCAAATTTGTGTTCCAGTGCATGGAGAACCAGTGCATATTCATGAGCATGAAAAATTAGCTAAAAGTAATGGTATTAAGCAAGCTGTTGAGGTGGAAAATGGTAGCTTATTATTACTTGATCCTCATAACTCACGTATTTTAACTAAAGTAGAAACAGGTTATTTGGCAGTTGATGGTAATTATCTTTTACCAACAGAATCATCAGTTTTTAGAACTCGTAGGCGTATGCGTGAATCAGGTATAGTAGTTGTATCATTAATAGTAAATAAAAGAGGTACTCTAGGTGCAAGACCTATATTATCGATGCCTGGTTTACTTGATGCTAACGAAGATACCCAATTAATTAATATTATTAAAGATGGTATTGCAGAAGCCGTAGAAATTCAGGCAATATCAACAAAGAATAAAACATCCAATGAACAAATTGAGAATGCTGTAAGGTCATTTGTTCGTAAAACTTTAAGACATGAAGTCAATAAAAACCCGATTATTATTGTTAATATAGAGAAAATAATAGAATAATCGTCACTATAATGGTAGCGAAAAACTGGACTACTAAAATTCTAGAATGAGATATAATTTTCAGATACAAAAGAGAAATTATATGTCCAAAAAAGCAAAACAATATAGTGCGGCAGAAAAAACAAAGATAGTTTTAGAAACAATAAAA
>JAJIYR010000184.1 GCA_020881085.1 Rickettsia endosymbiont of Bryobia graminum
TGACGTTCCTTCAACTTCTCTCTTTGTTCTTCTGTCAATACATTCTTACTCACAATGTCCTAAACTCTACAATAGCTCTCCTATCTTTGCAACCCTTCATTTACAAACAGTATAATAGCTAAAATGCAAAAAGAAATTTTACCAGTTATTCAAAATGATATAAAGGAATTTGGTAAAAACTTAAGCAGAAATACACAGGATAAAGTTAAAGCAATACAAGAGATTCAAACAAGAATATATTCTTTAAGTAAAAAAGAAGGTGATTTTTTTGATAAGATTGGTAACTTTTTCATGCTAATAAAAGCAGCTTACCTACAAAAAGATTTATGCTATATAAAGATTTGGAGGGCTATAATTTAGCTGAAAAAGTGATTGAAGTATTTCTTGAGAAGGGATTTTGAATATATCACAAACTTTTGGTGAGTAGGTAGGGAAGAAAATTGAGGATTTTCATAAGAGTAAAATGGAGGTTGATTATGAAGGAACGGCTAAATATTTAATATTCATTGTTATGCAGAAGAGTAAACAACAAGGGGTTGAAACTCTACTAGCTAGTGTATAACCGATAATAAAACTATAATAACTTTCCATGAAAATAATAATCAAGATCATTTTCCTGAAACTTATAACCATAGAAAATTTACTGAGCTTAATATTATAGGACAAGTGTATAACTTTGAAGTTTTAGCTTATTAAACTGTTAATGTAGCTGTTAATCCAAGAAAGTTTAAGAAATTTCTTAACTCTTGCCTAGCAGCTACATGTGATATATTAAAACTTTTATCATGATTAGCTGTTGTAAGATCAAGCAAAGTTAGCCCTTGCAAAAATAATTCTCTGAATATTACTCTTTCGCTAAAGCCAGGAGCTATTTTAAAGCTAATTCTTTTAGACAATTTTTCAAGGGCAGTAAAAACTTTTCTTTTATTGACAGCATCGAGGTTACTGAGTCTATTACGCATTATTATCCAGTCAATTGTTCCACCACTCCTACTAGCCTTTTGCATTTTTTGTTCCCAAATCATTTGGCTATATATGGATGGGCTGGTAATCGATAAATCATTTGGGTTTAGCTTGCCTAGTACGTCAAAATCTAAAAAACTATCATTTATTGGAGTAATGATAGTATCAGCATAAGAATGGGCAACCCTCGACAGAAAAGAATAATTACCTGGTGTATCAATTACTATGTAATCTGCTTTTTTTGCTTGTTCAAATATTTCTTCGAATTTAGCCCTCTCCTCTTCTTCTTTAGTACCTATAGTTTGATTTGTGCTTTCATTTAGATGAAAATGTTCAGGGCAAAGTACAGTATTATTAGGATTAGTGCTATTATAATTTATTCTATTTCTCAGGTAGTTAGTTAATGATGCTTGACGAATATCAGTATCAATACTTGCTACCTTATAGCCATTATAAAGTAAGCTAATGATAAGGTGAATAGAGCAGGTAGTTTTACCTGCTCCTCCTTTTTCATTACCAATTACAAAAACGTGAGTTTGTTTATTATTCATAATAATCTTTGATAAATTGATTAAGAAGACTTACTCCATATCCTACTGAACCTTTTTTAGGAGCAGTAATACTTTCCCTATTATTATAAGCAACGCCAGCAATATCCAAATGAGCCCATGCAACTCCTTCTTTGATAAAATGCTCTATAAAATGAGCAGCAGTAGAACTGCTAGCAGCACCTGGTACATTACTGATATTAGCAACATCTGCAATATCAGATTTTATCATTTCTCTATAATCTTGATGTAGAGGCATCCTCCATAATTTTTCATTAACTTTATTGCCGACTGTTATTAGTTGATTTGCTAATTTATCGTCATTGGAGAAGCATCCAGCGTAAGTTTTGCCAAGAGCAATAACAATTGCTCCTGTGAGAGTAGCAAGATCAATTACGCATTTAGGATTAAATTTTTCTTGAGTATACCAAATTGCATCAGCTAGCACTAGTCTTCCTTCGGCATCAGTATTCAGTACTTCAGCAGTTTTACCAGACATAGTTATTACTACATCTCCTGGTCTTTGAGCATTTCCAGAAGGCATATTCTCTACAAGACCTACTACACCAACAACATTAATTTTTGCACTACGTTTTGCCAAAGTCATCACTGCTCCAACCACTGCTGCTGAGCCAGACATATCATGCTTCATTTCTTCCATGCGAGCTGCAGGTTTAATAGAAATTCCACCAGTATCAAAAGTAACTCCTTTACCAACAAAAGCCACAGGAGAAGTATCATCATCTAAACCATTATATTCCATTACTACTAGTTTGGATTCATTTTGTGATCCTTGCCCTACTCCAAGTAAAGCGCCCATACCAAGATTTTTCATTTCTCTTTCACCAATAATAGTAACCTTTACACCTAAGGGCTCAAGATGTTCTAAAATTCTTTCAGCATAAGATAGTGGAGTCTTAACATTTGCTGGCTCATTACTAATATCTCTAGCAAAAAATATGCCTTCCGCTAGTAATTTTTTCTCATTAAATAATTCTTCAGTTTTTAGCGGATTATCTGTAGATATTTCAAATGAATCCACTATGAATTTATCTGCTTCAGTTTGGGTAGTACGATATTTGTCAAATTTATATGATGCTAGAATAAAGCCACTAGCTATTAATGAAGAGAAAACATTTAGATCGTACCCAGCTATATTATTAGAAACTCTTAAACCTACAGTTTGAATTTTATAATTGTTACAGCTTGAGAAAATTCTTGCTCCCATTTCTTCAATATTAAAATTCTGTAATTTTGTTTCATTACCAGTTCCGACAATTATTAAATATTTTATTTCTCCATCTTTACCAATAGAGTTTACAACTTTGACTTGACCAATTTTACCTGTGAAAATTAATTTATTATGAATAGTCTTAGAAATTAAACCATGATACTGTCGGTCAAGCATTAATAATTCATTATCTAGTTTTAACTGTTCATTAATAAAAACTACAGTAGCTTGGTTGTTTGATAATTCTGTGCCTAGAAATTTTATATTATTGAACATAGATCCTTATATATTGTAAATTAACGTAGTATAAAAATTTATTTGTAATAACATAAGGATTGATTTGCAAACAAAATTTTATATTAAATTATTTATGTTTAAAATCCATAAACAAAATCTTAGAATTCATTGTAAGACTATAGTAAAAGAAAATAGCAGTAAAATTCAAGCAATAAAAACCCAATTAATTATTATAAATAAATTAAGCCATCTAATAGACAAGTTACAAGTAAAACATGTAGGAATATATTATCCTAACCAATATGAGATAGGTGTACTTGGTTTATTTAAAAGAAGAGCAGATTTATTGTTTTCGTTACCTAAGATAATTGATAAAGAAATTATTTATACTCAATATAATTTAGGAGATAAATTAATAAAAAATAAGTTTGATATTTATGAAACTGAAAATATAAAGCAAACATATCCTCAATTAATTTGTATTCCAGGCCTTGGATTTAATACCGAGGGATATCGTCTTGGTTATGGTGGAGGTTTTTTTGATCGCTACTTAAATAAATATAAGTCAGAAATAATTAGCGTTGGGGTTTGTCTTAAAGAACAATTAGTAGAAAATTTCCCCAAGGAAGATTTTGACCAAAAAGTAAATTATGTTTTGACCGATGATTTTAGTTGAAAATATAGCTATAATAATTAAAGCGTTTATAATACATTGCCCTGCCAATTAGCAATAGACCAACATTGCTACCTTAACGATCTTTGCTATATTTTTGCAATAAAGCTTCTAATATTGCGGCAGTTTCAATATCTAGTTTGCCAGAGTAATCTTGAGGGCGGAAATGCATTTGAAATGATTTTACAACATCGGTTGTTTGTTGGTCAATAACACCAGTTAGTAGTATGTTATAGCCATATTTACTAAAATTTTTCTGAATAGATAATACATTAGACAAATCTACAGATGTCCTTAGATTATCTAGATCATTATCATCATACCATGTACCTATGCCATTGTCATATAATGTTTTCCATGGAAATAAAGGCCCAGGATCAACCTTTCTACCTGGAGCAATATCAGAATGACCAACTACGCAAGTAGGGTGAATACTATAATTTTTTATGATTTTTTGGCAAAGTTCTGTAACTGATTGCATTTGTTTTTCAGGGTAAGGATACCATAGAATATTTCCATCTATATTATTTTTATAACCTCTATTTACTATTTCTATACCAATAGAAATATCATTAAGATTTTGTCTTCCTTGCCAGCTGCTTGCTCCAGCATGCCAGGCTCTTTTTGATTCATCTACTAGTTGAAATATCGGATATGGTTTAATATCAGATACTAAATAATGAATACTTACATTTTGTCCTAACAATAATTTTACAGAAGTTTCTAGGTTTTGTTCAGTATAATGCAATACTAAAAATTTAATTCTTTCATCAAAAGATTTAGCCTTATAAGTTGTAGTATCAATAATCATTTTAATATTTCTCACTCTGAATATAATTTTAAAAATACGCGAATATCAATAAGTTATAGTAATATCTTAACGATAACTTGAAAAAAATTGCTATTTTTTACTCTGAAAAATAAATTTTTGTACAAATAGCCTTTAAAGCCTTCTACTATCTGGTCTTCAAGGTGGAATTTATGTGAATTTTGATAGTTTTTTAATTTATACTTAGCTGTACAGAAATAATATCTTAAAATATGGATAGTACTAAGATATTTCTTCACTCTGCAATAAGATTTATGGATGGTAACTTTGTATGGTTTCGTTGCATTTATGAGGTAAGGTAGTATTGTATAGATAGAATAGGGCCTTTGGTTTCTTAAGCAACCAAAGGATGTTATATCGCATCTATAAACCACAATCTTACCTCATAAATGCGATGAAACCATTATTTTTAACCGTCACTTTCTGCATCACCAAGTAATGAGCTATCACCAGGCTGTGATGCCGCTATTGTACAAGTAGAAGTAACACTGCTTTGCTCTTCTAAAGGATCCAATAACTTTGTTAATTTTTCGTATATTTTTGAATTAGTAATATTTGGTAAATTATGATTTATAAAGTTACTTTGTTCTGTTGTGGGTAGAGAAATAATCTCTCTTACAAGCTTATCGTACACTACTTGATCAATTCTATTATTCAAACTATTAACTCATGTTACGCACTAAGCTGTAATAGCATTCATATTATGTAATTCCTTAAAAGCAGATTGATTAGCTTTTACCAATAACTTATATACTTTATAGCAAAATGATTAAGCTTAGTTTTGATATTTGTTGAGCATAGTGAGCGTTATGGATCTACTAGAATTTACCATGAGTTAAAATATAGAGGTATAGCATGCACCCGTAGATTCATATCAGAACGTATGAAACTACTTGGATTGGTAGCAAAAGCAAGGCGTAAATTTAA
>JAJIYR010000185.1 GCA_020881085.1 Rickettsia endosymbiont of Bryobia graminum
GTCGGTATTAAGCTTATTGGCTTTTTGATACTCAACAATATGTTTTCTTATCGCTTCGTGGCTCAAGAGTAGTACCTTAGCAATCTCTACATTACTATACCCAGCGTCATACATCAAAACTGCCTTAATACGATCACCTAGGCGTCCGTCTCGTTCTGTCTTCTGACGTTCCTTCAACTTCTCTCTTTGTTCTTCTGTCAATACATTGTTACTCACAATGTCCTAAACTCTACAATACCTCTCCTATCTTGGCAACCCTTCATCTCCTCACAGTTTTTTTATACTTTTTCCACGCACATAGCACTGCCTAAACCACCACCTATACAAAGAGTTGCTAGAACTTTTTTGGCATTAATTCTTTGCATTTGATGAATTAATGTTACAAATACCCTTGCTCCGCTTGCTCCAATAGGATGACCAAGAGCAATTGCGCCGCCATTCATATTGACCTTACTAATATCCCAATTCATTTGTTGATTTACATAAAGAGCTTGAGCTGAGAAAGCTTCATTGGCTTCTATAACATCTAAATCTTGTGTTTTCCATCCTGCTTTTGTTAAAGCTTTTTGAGAGGCAGGAACCGGTCCTGTTCCCATAATATTTGGATCTACTCCAGCTGAGGCATAAGATACAATTCTAGCAAGTGGTTGCAAGTTATATTTTTTTAACGCTTCTTCTGATACTACCATAACGCAAGCCGCTCCATCATTAATAGAAGAAGCATTGCCAGCTGTTACAGTACCCTCTTTTTCAAAAGCTGGACGAAGTTTAGCGAGTGCTTCTAAACTAGAATTTGGTCTAATTCCCTCATCTTTATCAAAAATGATAGTATCTTTTTTAGATTTAACTTCTATAGGTAATATTTCATTTGTAAAATATCCATCAACTTGAGCTTTGCTTGCTTTTAAGTGAGATTGTAGAGCAAGTTCATCTTGCATTTCTCTAGTAATATTAAATTGTTTGGCAATATTTTCAGCAGTAATTCCCATAGGGACGTTTGAAAAAACATCTGTAAGGCCATCATATTGCATTAGATCCATCATCTTGATATCACCAAACTTATGACCGGCTCTAATATAAGCTCCATGCAATGCTAAGGACATATTTTCTTGTCCACCAGCTATAGTAATATCATTTTCTCCAGAAATTATAGAGTTAGCTGCTAAACTAACTGCCTTTAAACCTGAACCACATACCTTATTTATTGTAAGAGCAGGAACTTCTTTAGGTAGTCCAGCTTGTATTAAAGCTTGGCGAGCAGGATTTTGGCCAACACCCCCAGTAAGGACTTGTCCCATTATTACTTCATCAATAATGGCAGGATCTAATTTACTATCTTTAAGGATTGACTCTATTAAAGTTGCTCCAAGTTTAGTTGCTGGAATTGATCCTAAACTTCCTAATAAAGATCCTACAGCTGTTCTTTTAGCATAGGCTATATATACTGCTTTTTTATCCATAGTGATTTACTCGTTATATTTTTCAAACAAACTAGAAATATTATTATTAATTAAATAGCTAATGTGACCACCTGCTACTTTAAATAATGTAGATTTTTTTAATAATCTATGCAAAGGTAAAATAGATGATTCTGGCACTATTCTGTCATCACCTGCAATTATTTGATAGATTGGTTTTGTTATTAATGATGGATCAATAATAACATTATCTACTTTCCATAGATTTTTTGCAAATATATTATTATTTATAACCTCATCCATAATTTGTTGATATGTACCTTTAGGTAGAGCAAATCCAGATAATAACCAGTTTTCTATTCTAAAATATAAATCTTTTTTTTCTGGTGATGTTATAGTAAAGAATTTATCGAGTTTTTTATTAAAATGTTCAGGGAATAGTAGAAAGAAAAGAATTTGAATATGTAATTTGGGAATCATTGATAAATCTTCTATTTGTTGATCTAAACAAAAATATTGATAGATATTACGAGATACAGAAAAATGAGAAAAATCCCATGGAGTTGAAAGTAAAGTTAATGTTTTTATTGCATTTGGCAGTATTACAGAAGCGGCGATTGCCAAATTTCCTCCTATACAGTGACCTATTAAATCTAGTTGAGTAATTTTTTGCTTTTTTAGTTTTGTAATAATTTCGATTACTTTATTTACGTAGTCATCTAATTTGTGATCCACTTGACTAAGCTCTAGCCAATCTACTAAAAATACTTCTCCATATTGTCTTAAATAACTCATGTTACGCACTAAGCTATAATAGCATTCATATTATGTAATTCCTTAAAAGCAGATTGATTAGCTTTTACCAATAACTTATACTTTATAGCAAAATGATTAAGCTTAGTTTTGATTTGATTATCCAGCTGATGGTTCAAACCTCCACCTTCAGGTGGAGGTTTGACCCATCAGCTGGATAAGCAAGCAAGAGAGTAAATTAATGCTTTTCAAATGACGTTCTTTAGCATAAGAATAATGCCAACAAATTACTTCATTCTCATCTGTATAATTTTTTTCTTCTACTGAGTCATCAAAAATTAATGCTCCGTCTTGTAGATTCTCTTATTGTCTAAGCAACGGTTTAACATAAAGCAGTAATTGCTTATATACATAGTCGCCGTTGTTTAAA
>JAJIYR010000186.1 GCA_020881085.1 Rickettsia endosymbiont of Bryobia graminum
TCGAATTTAATGCCTGTTTTAGAATTTCCACACTTTATTTGGACAGAGCCTAATTTTGCTCCTATATCGGAATTATTCTCAGCATAAATATAACCATTATGGGCTATAATAACTTCCTGGCAAATAGCAAGTCCAACACCTGAACCAGTGAAATGCTTATGAGTTCTAGAGCTTCGAATAAATTTTTTGAAAATTAGTTTTAGTTCTGAATTAGGGATCCCAATTCCAGTATCTGATATTGAACAGCGCCAATATAATTTGTGATTTTGTTCTACTTGATCAACTATAGCAGTAATAGATCCTTCTTTAGTATATTTTAAGGCGTTATTAAATAGGTTATTTAATAATTGATTAATTTATAGTTTTATCTCCCCAAATAATGGCTGTATCTATATTATTATCAATTATATTAATATTAATCTTACTATTAATATTCAATTCTTTAAATTGTCCTATAATTATTTTTATACAAGATAATAGATCTATATATGCATAACTAAACTTCATTTTACCTGTAGTGAATTTGGATAAATCCAATAACTGATCAGTTAATAAAGTGATGTGCTGATTGTTGTTTGCGATTATAGCAATTTGTCTACGTCGTTCAATATCGCTAATTTTATCCCAGTTTTCATGTAAAAATTGGGATATACTGGTAACTCCATGAATAGAAGTTCTGACTTCATGCGCAATATAATCAAGAATATTATTTTGATCAGATATTTTTTTCTAATTTTAAAACTTTCTTTTTAAGATTGTTTTGAAATAAATTTAACCATGATAACATTTTAGACCTACTAAAAATCGACAATAATTAATCAAAAACGTGTCGTGAAGCTATTGCTGCCGATAAAGTTCCTTCATCTAAATAATCAAGTTCTCCGCCTATGGGTATACCACTTGCTAACCTTGATATTTTAATATTATAATCTTTAAAATACTCAGTAATAAAATAAGCAGTTGTTTGACCTTCTAAAGTTGAGTTAGTTGCAATAATTAATTCATTCACTTTGTTATCTTGACATCTAGAGAGCAATTCAGGTAACCTTAACATTGTAGGATTTTGACGGTTTGCTGTGCTTAAACTATTACCAAGTACATGATAATAACCTTTAAAAATACCGCTACGCTCTATTGCCCATAATTCAGTAACGGTTTCAACAATCGCAATAATGGATTTATCTCGTTCTTCGGATGAACATATTCTACAAATATTATTTGAATCAATATTACTGCAGATATTACATTTTGCGACATTATTATCTACAGAGCTAAGCGCAGAAATTAAGCTTTTTAATCTAATATCCTTTTCTTGCAATAAATGTAATATAATACGTCTAGCCGATCTTTGACCAAGCCCAGGTAATTTAGAAAAGAGGTAAATTAGTTGATCTATTTCATTTAATTTATTAGTCATTTTTATTCCTTTGTTCCAAGAATTATTTGTTCTTGTTTAGTGATATACTCAATAATAGTTCTAAAACTTAGCTTTTAATAACTACGGTTTTAGCAATTTTATCATGTAAAGCTTGACGTTGTTTAGAAAATATAATTGACCAGATACCAAATAATGCTGTTAAATAACCAAGAAATCTTTTTATTAATTGCCATTTTGTTGGTTGTTGTAATGTATTTTCATCCACTATTTTCATATGCATAATCATTTTACCAGGTGTAGCGCCCCAATAAATCGAAAATCCAATAAAATACATACCAACTATACAAAAATTAACAATTAAAATTAACACTAAATATAGTAAAAGATCGTTTAAACTTATTTCTGGAAGAGATTCTGTTTGTTCTGCAGCAGCCTTAACTAATATTTCAGCAATACTTACTTTAAATAATAAGATTGATAATCTATAGTTAATAAAAGTAGTAATTGGAGTTGTGATGATTGATAATATAAATAAATCCAAAGTGGAGGAAAAAATTCTTGGTATAAGAGTGGGGTAAGTAATTTGTTTTTTCATTTTTCCTCTATATGAGTATATATTGCTTTAACTTGAAACTGTTTAGAATTAACTAACAATGCCATGTACCAGCTTATTTAAGCCTGTAAAGTCAAGAATTAAGTTTAGGATGGCTAGTGCATATATTCTTAATTAATTCTTGAAATGTCAGAACTATACAATTTTTGTTAATGAGGTGTTATTGTAATATAAAATCTAAATTATTACCAAGCATAATATCTAGTGAATCACTTAGGGTAGGAACCGAATCAAGATTAGTGCTGATTTCAATATACTGTTTAGGTGATAACTTAATATCTTTTTGTTCTAATATATATGATTTTACTGGTACATTCTTTTTATCTAACAACCTAATTTTAGTTAAGGGTATTGTTATATTATAATTATAATTATTAGTTATCCTATAAGAGATTTTAATTTGTTTGGTGTTGGTATTTTGGGCGGTTTGAATATTATCTATAACTAATAGATTATTGTTATAAAATTTAGGTAAGATATTAAATTTATCGTGAAATAATATAAATAATAATAATAAGCTAATACTAGCAAGTAAAATAGGCACTATATTAGAGTGGTGGGATATATTTAATGGTAACAATACTGGTAAGTTAGTACCCTTGCTAAGATAAATGGGGTTTTCATTAGATGTCATTTTATTAAGATCAGCATTACTATTTGTTGTAGATAAAGTTTGTTGATTATTCTCAATATTTTGAGGTTGATTGTCGATAGGTGCGTCTACTAGTTGATACCATGTTGATAGACACTTAGAACATTTCACTCTCCTACCAATAGTTCCTAATTGTTCTTTAGGAACCATAAAACTAGCATCACAATTTGGACAGGTAATATTCATTATTAATATCTAATTTTTTGTATAAGTTGACTTAAAGATAAAGTTATTTATACTGTTTATCAATAGTTTACTACATAAACTTAAAAATCTATTGATAAGTTTTTGAGTATAAGATTGTAAATAGCAAAATTTCAAGGGGGGTCTTCAATTTTGCTATAAATAATAATTAATAAACAAATTATCCAAAAAGGTAAAGGCCGTCCTGAGTCTTTTTCCATTCATTAATTATTACCTCATACTTTAAGAATGATTAAATCACTCTTAAAGTATGAGAAGGGATTATCATGCAAAAAAAATATATAGATTACATAGAAGAATCATGGCAGGTTCGTAGTGAAATAATTAAAGATTATCAACAGCTTCAAAATCTTAAAAAAATATTAGATGAAATAATTAATGCCTTAAATAATGGGGTTATAAGAGTTTGCGAAAAAAAAGATAATGAATGGCAAGTAAATGATTGGATAAAAAAAGCAATATTACTGTATTTTGCTGTCACAAGCTCGCAAATTTATTCAGGAGATTCTATTAAGTGGTATGATAAGATTGCTCCTAGATTTTCTAAGGATTATAATGAAGAATTATTTAAATCAAATGCTTGTAGAATAGTGCCTGGAGCATTTATAAGAACAGGAAGTTATATAGCAAAAAATGCGGTTATTATGCCATCTTTTATCAATATAGGCGCTTATATAGGAGAGGGTACTATGATTGATACGTGGTCGACTATTGGTTCATGTGCTCAAATAGGAAAAAATTGTCATATTTCCGGAGGAACAGGAATAGCAGGAGTATTAGAACCAATTCAGGATAAACCTGTAATAATTGAAGATAATTGTTTTATAGGAGCAAGATCTGAGATAGTAGAAGGAGTAGTGGTAGAAGAAGGTAGTGTGATTAGTATGGGAGTATTTATTGGGGCTTCCACGAAAATAGTAGATAGAGAAAGTGGTAACATAATTTATGGTAAAGTTCCAGCATATTCAGTAGTAGTGCCAGGAAGTATGCCTGGGAAAGTAGGTAAACCAAGCCTTTATTGTGCAGTGATTGTCAAAAAAGTTGATAAGGGTACTAGAGAGAAAGTATCTATAAATGAGTTGCTAAGGGTATAGTTTACATTAAATAGATGGTAAGTAGTTGCATTAAGGAAGAAAACTATTGTAAATTATGACGGTTAGGCGGTGGAAAGGCTACGTGCCATCCTTTATAGGTATATTATAAAGAATGGTCTTGTGGATTACCATGCAAACCGCTTACCATGATGATTAATAAAGAAGTAGTTATTGTCTAAACTCTAACAAACAAAATAAATTAAAAACATACGTATATGTCCAATTTAAAAATAATAACCGAAACGAAGATATTAAATCATGCTTTAAGTTTTGCTAATTCAGTAGTAGAAAAACGTAATGTAATAGCTGAGCTTAGTAATATCAAGTTATCTTCAAAGGATGGTAAACTAGAATTAATAGCTACTAACATGGAAGTGTATTTAAGCCAAAAAATATCAGCGCAAGTTATAAGCGAAGGAGAAATAACAGTATCAACAAAAACACTTAGTGATATAGTTAAAAAAATTCCTGATAACGAGATAACTCTTAGTGTTTCAAGTGAAACTGGTCAACTTGAGATTTTAGGTAAAAATTGTAAATTTAATTTATTAACTTTACCTGTAAATCAATTTCCTACTTTAGATAATATTAATATTGAATCTAATTTTAAAATTCCTTGTCGTGATTTTGCTAAAATTATTGATAGTACTTTGTTTTCAATATCTGTTGATGAAACAAGATATAATTTGAATGGAGTTTATTTCTCTATTAAAGAGGGCGAATGTACAGCAGCTAGTACTGACGGGCATAGATTGTCAGTTTCAGTGGCATCAGTAGATAATAGCTCAAATAAGTTTGGAGTTATTTTACCTAAGAAAACTTTAGAAGAAATTGTCAAGATAGCAAAAGACCCTAAAAATATCCAGCTAGATATGGAAATTTTCCTAAGCATTAATAGAATTAAATTTGTTTGTAACGATATAGTAATGGTATCAAAGCTTATCGATGGAACTTTTCCTGAATACCAAGCCTTTATACCAGTAGAAAATAACTATAAACTTACTATTAATACCAAATTATTAGCTGATGTTATAGATCGAATTGCTACTATTACTGTAGATAAATTTCAGGCAATAAAACTAATTTTATCAAAAGAATCACTTAAAGTTACTGCTTCCGGGGAATCAAGAGGGATAGCTGAAGAGGTTATAGCTTGTTCAGGTGATAATAATAATTTTTGTATATTTGATCACGAAGATAGCTTATCAATAGGTTTTAATCCTAAATATCTTACAGAAAGTTTAAATGCAGTAATACATGCTATAAAAGGTAATCAAGTAGAGTTGCATTTTTCAAATGCATCTTCGCCGATATTGTTAAAAACTATTGATAATGCTAAAGATATTTTTGTAATTATGCCAGTTAAGGTATAGAAAAAGAATTTTTGCTGGGCATTTTTATGGCAAGCCTGCAATCTTGCCATAAGAAGTTGAATTGCTGTACTTACTAACTATAGTTTAACAACTCGAATAAGACCTACTAATAAGAATGATTTTATTATTCCAGGAATAATAAATGGCAATACTCCTGATACAAAGGCTTTGCTAAAACCAATAAACCCTGCCAGCCATAAATAACCGAATGTATAAATTATAACACTACCTATTAAACATAATAAAATATTATCTAGTATTTTATTATTAGATAATTTATTTTTTAATGTAGTTATAGTATACACAGCAGCTATAAAACCTATAATATATCCACCCGTTACTCCTGTTAGTTTACTAATACCAAAACTGTAATTTATAAACACAGGTGCGCCCATAAAACCTAATACAGTATATGTTATAATAGATGCCATAGCATTGATCCTATTATAGGTAAGAGCAATAAATAAAACACCTACTGTCTGTAAGGTAATTGGTACTGGATTTAATGGTATTGTGATTTGTGAGCAAATAGCAAGCAAAGAAACGCCCAACAATATTTCAAGAAATTTAGATGTAGAAATTTTTAATGAAGCTGTATTTAAGGACATAAAATAACCTTGTTGATTAAAATTGGAAAAAAATACTACTAATAACTAATAGTGTCAAATAGGTTCTATCCATAATATACTGTTCGTAAATGAAGGGTTGCAAAGATAGGAGAGCTATTGTAGAGTTTAGGACATTGTGAGTCAGAATGTATTGACAGAAGAACAAAGAGAGAAGTTGAAGGAACGTCATAAGACAGAACGAGACGGACGCATAGGTGATCGTATTAAGGCAGTTTTGATGTATAACGCTGGGTATAGTAATGTAGAGATTTCTAAGGTACTACTCTTGAGCCACGAAGCGAAACGAAAACATATTATTGATTATCAAAAAGCCAATAAGCTTAATACCGAAAATGTGTGTAGCGCCAGAAAATTAAATGATATAGAGAAGACAGAATTAGAGGCGCACCTAGAAGAAAAAACTTATGTTTATGGGAAAGAAATAGTACATTCC
>JAJIYR010000187.1 GCA_020881085.1 Rickettsia endosymbiont of Bryobia graminum
GGAGGTGGCGGGGGTAGGGTGGGTAGTCGGGAGGTGTGGGTGGGTCCGAGAGTGTGGAGGCCGTGGTGGTTTGTGGAGCGGTGGACACTGTTTGAATAGTTGGCGAGCTGTAACACTTTTAATTGTTGTTACTCTTTTTGCTACCCCCTACGGTCGTACAGATTGTTCTCCAAAATGCACATCTTTTTGCTCCACCCCCCTTTCTAAAAATTCTATTCGATATCTCTGTTCTCTCTCCACACCTCCTCCTCCTACCCCTGCGTCAACTGCTCCGTAAAACACTGCCCCGCGATATCTTGCTAGAAATACCATGTGATACAGCAGTACCGTAACATTATGACTTTTATGTATATATATTTGCTCATTCCTCCATATTACGCCGCAAGCGGCCGGGAATATACCCAAAAGAGATTCAATTCTATTAATTCTCTGAATAACCGAAGATAAAAGCATCTTCATTTTTGGATTACTTACTAAGTTCTATCATTCTATCCAATGATTTCTTAGCTTTTATAGCTATTGCACTGTCTAATTTAATTTCAGGACTTTCATTAACCATGCAAAGGTATAATTTCTCTAGAGAATTAAGTTTCATGTAAGGGCAATTACTACAACTGGTACAACCTGCTTGGTTAATAGAGGGTACATCATAGAATTTACTATCTGGACTCTTTATTTTCATTTGATGGATAATTCCAGGTTCTGTAAGTACTATGAATTCTTTGCCATTATTTAATTCTGTATAATTAAGTAATGAAGAAGTAGATCCTATATGGTCTGCATATTTTAATAAATTATCAGGGCATTCTGGATGAGCAATAATTTTAGCAGAAGAATGACTAGCTTGAATTTTTATTAATTCCCTTTCAGAAAAATTCTCATGAACAATACAAGTACCATCCCATAATTTCATTGGTCTGCCAGTTTTTTTAATTAAATAATTTCCTAGATGTTTATCAGGAGCAAAGATAATTGGTTTATCTTTAGGGATGGAATTAATTATTTTCTCTGCACTGGAGGAAGTAACTATAATGTCAGATAAAGCTTTTACTTCAGCAGAGCAATTAATATAAGTTAGGGAAATATGGTCTGGATTTGCTTCTCTGAATTTCTGAAAATCTTCTGCTTGACAAGAATCCTCAAGAGAGCAGCCAGCATTATAGTCAGGGATTAAAACTTTTTTGCCAGGATTGAGTATATAAGCGGCTTCAGCCATAAATCTAACGCCACAAAATACTATTATATCAGCTGATGTCTGAGCAGCTTTTTTAGATAATTCTAAAGAATCGCCAATATAATCTGCAATATCTTGGATTTCCGAATCCTGATAATAATGAGCTAATATTATAGCATTTTTTTCATGCTTAAGACGCAAAATCTCCTTTTCAAAATTGAGGTAAGGATCAATATTGGTAGTAGAGCTTTTCTTTTCCATAATTTAGCATAATTTAAAAGCTGATCAATATAGCAGAAGTAAAGGAAGTTTGCAAATATAGCTTCTATCAGTTCTTGCTTACATAGTGCTTCTACGATATGCAAGCTCATTATTAAATTCTGCAACACTAACTTTTATTACTTATTCATTATAATATAATTCAACATTATATGGTGCAACTTTAGAAAATATTTTCCCGACTACAGGAATTTTTGTTATAATTGCGCTAGCAAAAAAGAATGAAGGTATTACATTTCCTTTAAGCTTTATTTGACGCGTATTAGTATTGATAGTTCCTTTCATTGTAAAATCAAAAAATGGTCCTTGAGCTTGAGCATTAGTAATAGTAATATTAGTGCCTATATAGTTAAATTTACCATTCATATTAGTAAAAGCGATATCTTTATTATTTACTATTAAACTTACAAAACCCGGAAGTGAAACAAAAGATACTATTCTAGTAAGGAATGACATATCTGTAACATAAAAATGCTGAAAATCAAAAGAGCCATCTAAAATTGGTACTATATGCCCTTTCTTAACTTCGTGTCTTTTTGTTTCAAGAATTAAATTTATACTTCCAGATCTCATATTGTTATACATACCAAGGCCTTTAAATAATGCTCCAGCATCGCCACAAGTAATTATCCATTGTTCTAGATCTTGTTTATCTGTAAGTGTCATTTTTAAAGATTTAGTGCCAATAGAAGATGACAAAAAACCGGAGAAACATTTTATTTTATTGCAGTCTACTGTTAAGTTAAAATCATCAAGAAAAATATTATTTTTTAATTTAATTTTATTTATATTTACTTTCAAATGAGTATTTCTTTTATCAGATTCTTTTTCTAAGAATTGCATCATCTGTGAATTAGATAAATCTAATGATGATCCAGAAATTTCAGCACTTAAATTGTCTTTATCAAGTGATAATTTGCCTGACACATTAGTGTCGTTATGTTTAATGGTTTGTAAGTTAATATTATATTTATTATTTTGAGATTTAACTTTACCAAGAATTTTTAAATTATCATCACCAGAAAGGTTAAAATCTATATAACCATTTTGACTATCTTCTAAATTACCCACTAAAGTTAAATTAGCATTTTTATTTATTTTTTTATATATAGAAATTTTATCGATATAAAATTCTAAATTTTTTAGATTTGAGGTAACTTTTAAGAAAGGCTTTTTACCAAATTGTTGTTTATATTCAAAATCTAAATTACTAGAGCCAGAGATTAATTTAATCATACCAATTTCTTGTTGTCTTGCTAATATAGTAGACTTAATCTTTAGTAAAGATTCATTATCAATGTTATTATATTGATATACAAAGTTACTAGTATTATCATTAATTTTTCCTACTCCATTTAAGATTACTTTGTTACCATCAAATAATCCATCAATCTTAGCGTTTTTTAAGGTAACGTTCTCATTAAAAGCCTTAAGTTCAGCTGAGGTAATTACTGTAGAGATATCATAATTATTATTGATGTTTGGATTAGTTGGTATAGAAATATTAATTTTTGTGTTAGCTTGTCCTAAAATTTTCTTTAAATCAATACCTTGATTTTTTGTGTCTTGATAATTTTTATCTGAAATAAAATCAATTAAATCAAGCGCTTGCCCTTTAGCAGTAGCATTAAATGTAACGTATGAATCCTCAAGCTTTCCTTGCCATTTAAAAGTTATTAATCCAGAAATTAAGCTATTGCCGCTATAGGCTTGATTTAATATAAAATTAACTTGAGGTCCTTCTATAATAACATCCGTATTAATTTTTTGAAGAGTGGGAAAATCTTTATCGTATTTATAGTCAAGATCTATAATATTAAACTTACCACTTATCGCTTCTTTTGAAATTTCATTTTGTAGAGAATCTGTATCAAGATTTAAATCAAGTTTTCCTTTAGTGATATGACCATTTTTAATGTGTTCCTGTAAAAATACAATTATTTTGTTATTAGGAATAAGCTCTGAAACAATTTGATAAATCATTATAGGAATGTTAGTAATATCTGCATGCACTTTTACTAAATTGTCATTAATTGAGCTATTAAATAATAAATTAGCTTGATTATCAAAAATAAGCTCGCATTCAAGCGATTTATTAGAGTTTAAAAACTTGGCTTTATATGAACAAAATCCAGCTCCTTTTTGTAAATTATTCTTAGATGACGTAAGCGCAATATTTTGGATAGGATCAAGATCTATTTTAGCCTCAAGCTTATTTTCTAACAAATCTACCATTTGAGTAGCGGATATTTTGGTATCGATTACAGGTTGATTATTTTCGGAAATAATAACAAAATTATCAGCATTAATGACATTAAAGATTAGTAGACTTTTGATTATATTGTTAATAGTAAAGCTAATTTTAAGATTTGTAATTTCCCCTTTAGCATCATTTTCTAAGTTCATAAATATTTTATCAATTGATAAAATATTATTTTTAATATGTAGGTTACCAATTTTTATTTTTATATCTTTTTTATGAAAATAATATTCTAGTCCTTTCTTTATAGGTGTATCTAAATATCCTGAGCTAGCGCTTAAGATTAGAAAACATAAAATGATAATAATAGAACTAAGTACTACACTTAGGTTAAGAAAAAAGTTTTTTATTATAATCATTTTATCATTATGCTATTGATCATTGAGATATGTCAGTGGGTCAACTGCAGTTTTTCCTTTACGAATAGCAAAATGAAGTTGTGGAGATTTTACATCCCCAGTTTGACCAACATGACCTATCATTTGACCTTTAGAAACAGTTGATCCTTTCTGAACAATTAAATCTTCGAGATGGGCGTACGCTGCATAAAGATCCCCTTCATCTAATTTAATTATTACTAAATTACCAAATTTTTTATTATTACCTGAAAATATCACTTTTCCTGCCCCAACGGAAGTTACTTTGCTCCCTTTATTTGCAAAAATATTTACACCTGCATTTTTCCCCTCGGGTGCTTGTTGACCAAATTTAGAAACAACTTTTCCTTCAACAGGTTTAGCAAATTTAGCAGTACGAGGAGTTGGAGTAACTATTGAGTTTTCTTTCAAGTTACTTTCTTTATTTTTTTTATTTAATAGCTCAGTGCTAACTCTTATCTTAACGATTTGCGCTTCGCTAAGAGTATAAGGAGGAGTTAGGTCATTTAATTTTCCTAACTCTTCAGAAGTTTGGTTATACTTATTTGCTATAGAAACTAAAGTTTCTCCTGGTTGTACTTCATGGTAAATTAATTTACTATTATCAGGTTTTATTTCCGGCACTGATAATATATTATCTTGATTTTCTTCTCTTTTAATCTCTTCGCCTTGACGTTCTACTAGATAACCGTCTGGTCGATCAAAATCTTGTTCTTTTTGATCAAGTTGTTTACGTATTATTCGATCTTCATCGTTCTCTGAGCTAATATCACGCTTACGAAAATTTTTATCAGATAAATTGGTTTTAGAGGTTTTTTTTGTATAATTTTTACCATGATTATACTCAACAGGCGCTGGAAATTGCCCTGTACATCCAAACATTATAAAAGCTATAAAAAATAGAAAAATTTGATTAATTTTCATAAACCTTACCTTAGAATTACGATTTTATTATGCAATAAACTGGCTTTAATGTACAATTATTTTTAGATTTTCTACTAAAATTAAAATAAATTATGAAAACTTACGACTTTTTAATAGCTAGTGATCATTCTGGCTTTGCATTGAAAAATAAGATTATTAAATATTTACATAGTAAAAATATATCTATTTTAGATTATGGTACTAATAGTCAAGAGATAGTTGACTATCCAGATTATTCCAAAAAAGTTGTAGATGGAATTTTAGAAGAAGTGGCGCCTTTAGGGATTTTAATCTGTGGTACTGGTATAGGTATGTCAATAGCTGCAAATCGTACATCTGAGATAAGAGCTGCGTTATGTTTTGATGTATTTATGGCAGAAAGAGCGAGAGCTCATAATGATGCGAATATTTTAGTTTTAAGAGCTAAAGTACCTGAAGAGCAGGTGGTTTATCAAATGGTTGATAAATTTTTATCTACAAGCTTTGAAGGTGGTAGACATATTACTAGATTATCAAAAATAAATTAGTTACTTTTAATTCAATGGAAATGTTTATATGTCTAAAGTGCATGTTTTTCGTTATTCACAGGTTGTTGAAACCGATGAGTCTATAGCTGTCCAGAAGTTTGCTCGAGAATCTTCCTTACCATCGGAGATAATAGCTAGTATTGTTTCAGAAGCAAAGAATGAGAAAGGAATAATTGCTGAATATAAATGCGGTCGTCTTGACGACTCAAAATTTCGTGCTGGGTTAATGAGTTTAATAGAAAAGAAAGATGGTACAAATATAGAAGATGATACTACATTTGATGCATGTTGGAATTCGATGTGCGTAGTAAATCCTGAGACGGTAAAGAAATTATATAATATACAACTAGCATATAATTGTTATTTTCATATTGTAGGAAATACTAATTCTCTTCAACACAATTTTATCCAAAATAAAATTTCTGAAATAGTTCCTGATCTTAAGATTTCTTATACATTATCTTTTAAAATAGGTAATACTAAAGAGGAAAAATTAAAAGATCAGGCAATCGATGATGTAGAAAAGACTTATCCTGAGAGCGAGTCTATATTTTATTATCCAGCTGATGGTTCAAACCTCCACCTTCAGGTGGAGGTTTGAACCATCAGCTGGATAATAAATAGTTGTTATAGCCAGCTCCAGCTATCAGTGAGATTTATTAGAAAATTTTATTCATAATTAAAGGACTCAACATGAAATTATCTCTATAAACCTCTAATTTTTTGGTTTATATTCCCCAAACGCTTTTTTATTCCTAATTCATAAAGTTTTTTCTTTTTATCCCTTGAACTGCTACAAATTAAAACTATATATAATATACAGTTAACCAAGTACAAATATATGGAGGGTAAAAATGTCTTTTAGACCGTTGCATGATAGAATTGCGGTAGAACCAGTTCAACAAGAAGAAAAAACTTTAGGTGGGATTATTATTCCAGATACGGCAAAGGAAAAACCTATGCAAGGTGTAGTAATAGCTGTTGGTAAAGGAACTAAGGGAGAAAATGGTACTGTTCATCCATTAGAAATTAAAGTTGGTGATAAAGTTCTTTATGGTAAATGGGCAGGCACTGAAGTTAAAGTTGATGGAAAAGACCTGATGATCATGAAAGAAAGTGATGTTATGGGAATAATTGAATAATTTATTATTTATAAGGAGAATATAAATATGGCAGGAAAATTTATAAAACACGGCTCATATGCTCGTGAACAAATGTTAAAAGGTATAGATATTTTAGCCGACACTGTAAAAGTAACTCTAGGGCCAAAAGGTAGAAATGTTGCTGTTGAGCAATCTTTTGGAGCGCCAAGATTGACTAAAGATGGTGTAACTGTTGCAAAAGCAATTGAACTAAAAGATAAAGCTCAAAATCTTGGAGCTCAATTAGTAAAATCTGTAGCTAGCAAAACCTCTGATATTGCTGGTGATGGAACTACTACAGCTACAGTGTTAACACAAGCAATAGCTAGAGAAGGTAATAAAGCGGTAGCAGCAGGCTTTAATCCTATGGATATAAAGCGTGGTATAGATTTATCTGTTAATTTAATAGTTGAAGAAATTAAAAAATCTAGTAAAAAAATTAGCAATAAAGAAGAGATTGCTCAAGTAGGTACAATTTCAGCTAATGGCGATAAAGAAATTGGTGAGAAAATTGCTGAAGCTATGGAAAAAGTTGGTAAGGAAGGTGTGATCACTGTTGAGGAAGCCAAGAATTTCAGTTTTGACGTTGATGTAGTTGAAGGTATGATGTTTGATAGAGGTTATCTATCACCATATTTTGTTACTAACTCTGAAAAAATGGTAGCAGAACTAGATAACCCTTATATTCTTTTATTTGAAAAGAAATTATCAAACCTCCAACAAATGTTACCAGTACTTGAAGCTGTGGTACAATCAGGTCGTCCGCTACTTATAATAGCTGAAGATGTTGAAGGAGAAGCTTTAGCAACTTTAGTAGTAAATAAATTGCGTGGTGGTTTAAAAGTTGCTGCAGTTAAAGCCCCAGGGTTTGGTGATAGAAGAAAATTTATGATGGAAGATATAGCTATCTTAACATCTGGGCATCTTATCAGTGAAGATCTGGGTATGAAGCTTGAAAATGTTAATATTAGCATGCTTGGTACAGCTAAGAGAGTAACTATTTCTAAGGAAAATACCGTTATAATTGATGGTGCTGGTGGTAAAGCAGATATTGAAAATCGTTGTGCACAAATTCGTAAGCAAATAGAAGAAGTTACTTCTGATTATGATAAAGAAAAACTACAAGAGCGTTTAGCTAAACTTGCTGGTGGAGTTGCTGTATTAAAAGTTGGTGGTGCTACTGAAGTTGAAGTTAAGGAAAGAAAAGATCGTGTAGAAGATGCTTTACATGCTACTAGAGCAGCTGTAGAAGAAGGAGTTGTTGCAGGGGGTGGTGTCACTTTATTTTATACTGCGAGAGCTTTAGAATCATTAAAAGGTGCTAATGAAGATCAGCAGGCTGGTATTAATATAGTGAAAAAAGCTCTGCAAGCTCCTGTAAGACAAATTGCAGAAAATGCTGGTATGGATGGAGCAGTTGTGGTTGGTAAGCTTACCGATAGCAAAGATAAGAATTTTGGCTTTAACGCTCAAGATATGAATTATGTTGATATGATTAAGGCGGGAATTATTGATCCAACCAAAGTTGTACGTGCAGCTCTACAAGATGCTGCATCAGTAGCTTCTTTAATTATTACTACTGAAGCTTTTATTATTGATGAACCATCTGATGAAAAAGAACCTGCTATGCCACGTGGTGGTATGGGAGGAATGGGTGGTATGGGCGGTATGGATTTCTAATCTCTACAAAAAGTATCACTAAACCGTCATGGCAAGCGATTCGTGTAAGCAAATCTGCGTGACCTTCCGGTTATACTATATTACTAGTAATCCCGAACTTGTTTCGGGATCTAATAGATGCTGAACTTGTTTCAGCATCTATTAGTATTTTCCTTGATAGTCACGTCCATTAACATGGGCTCGCAATGACAATAAGTATCATTACCTTCATGTAATAAAACCTAACGCTCTTCGCCATGATGAACTAATTTTTTACAATTAGCCATTATTGTTTAGTTGAGATAACAGCTTGTTTAAATCAATTCTTAATCTCTTGGACCGTTCAGCAGTAATGATAGAATGAATAGTTTTGAGAGCGGCATCAAAATTATCATTAACAACTATATAATCATAATGTTTTGCATATTCTATTTCTTTTACAGCATATTGCATACGTAACTCTACAGTTTCTTTATTATCTTGTCCTCTATTCTTAATTCTTTGTTTTAAGATATTAAGACTTGGTGGTAGAATAAAAATAGTTATTACATTATCTAATTTTTCTTTAATGGATTTCATACCTTGATAATCTACATCAAATAATACATCTACATTATTATTTAAATAGTCTGTTACAGTTTTTTTTATGGTGCCGTAATTGTTACCATAGACATTTGCATATTCCAAAAAAGCTTTTTGTTTAATTAATTCATTAAATTCATCACTGGTTTTAAAATAATAATCTACTTTATCGATTTCACCTGGTCTTGGTAGACGTGTAGTAGTTGAGATAGAAATTCGTAGATTATTATCAATATTTAATAATGCTTTTGCTAAACTGGATTTACCAGCGGCAGATGGAGAAGATAAAATAATAACAAAACCTTTATCTTTTATTAATTTTTGTGTCATATTAGTTGAAGTTGTGAAGTTTAAGTTTGAAAATAAAATAATAGAAAAACATATATTCTTTATTAATTTCAGTGTCATACTAGTTAAAATTGTGAGATTTAGGATATTATAGACAGATTATTGAGAATAATAGAAGATGTTTTAATTAGCAGGGTCAAATAAATTCTACCTTATTAATTCATTGTGGGATTTTTAAATATCTTTAACTTATTGATAAGGCTGCTACGAATGTTTTTTTGCTATAATTAGGTTTATTAAATTCTAACCTAAATTAATTAAAACGTTATATATCTCTTATTCACCAACTATTTTAATTGTCGGCCTATAGTGGGAAATATTATGATGTTCTAGATAATATGCAGCTTCAGATAAAAAACGATCTTGCGGAGCATTGATATTTGTAAAGAGTATCTCGTTATAGTAATGCTCATAACTAGTTACAGTAATTAGTCTTGCAATAGATAAAACACCTAATACTGACCATGTTAAGCTATAATAAGGATTATTTAGCAACTCCTCATCAATTAGAATATTGACAGGAAAATCTTTTGAGATTTTTACCTCAGTGATTAATTCTGTAAGAGCTTTATCATCATAAAAGTTTTGAGATTCGATAATTTTGGTTATTTGCCAATCATTTTTATAATTATTTATGAGTTCATCGCTTAGTTGATTGTTCCCCTAGTTTAAACTTAAAGTTGTTTAAGTTTTGACCGACCAAGTAATCTCGAAAAGAATACTTGGTGATCGGGGAGTTAGTAAAACTGCCAATAACAGCTATGGTAGCCTTTAGGCTTGGTGAAATTAATAAAAAGGCCAAGCCTTGAACATAGCTACCATCTCCCCGACCATAATCGAGGATTACATCATTTTTTGCGGTTAATGTTTACCGCTATTGGTAAGAGGTTACTACACCCCAGAAAGGCTTAAAGCCATTCTAAGGATAGATTTTAGATCAATCTTTTTAAAAGTCAACCAGAGATTATATAACCTATTGATATTATTATCCTAAACTAAAGCACCATCATCCTGAACTAAAGCGCGGTCATGCTGAACTTGTTTCAGGATCTATAAGAGAGATGCTGAAATAAATTCAGCATGACAGGAGTGATATTTTTCTAGGTGGGAATTCTCCACTTTGTCACTTTGCCATAATATTATTCTCTATCTTTATTTCATAAGTTGTAAATCTCCTATAATCATTAAATTAAGCTAATAAAATATTAAAATATTTATGATTTCTTATCAATATTTCTTGACTGTTAAAAATTAGTGTATATTTTAATGATTACTTAACTAAATTAATATAGACAATAAATTATGAAAAGCGAAAAAGAATTACCAAGCGTAGAAAATTATATGACTCAGATTGATGATCTAGTGGATGAAGGACAAAGCGTAGCAGCTTTAAAACTGCTGTTTGAAGTTGAGAAAAAATATCCAAATAACTCTGATCTTCAAATATTGAAAGGTAGTATTATGTTGAATATTAATCCTACTACAGCTGTAAAGTGTTTTAACTTACTTATGGATAAAGAGCCTGGCAATATAGCTAATTATCTAAAAATCAGTGAAATATTACAGAATTTTTGGATGCACCAAAAGGATATTATAGCTACCTTAGAATCGAATAAAGAAATTATTGAGACCTCACTTAACAAAACAGAAGATTTAGAGAGTAAGTATAAAGAATTCAGTAATGATGGTTGGCAAAGAATTATTGATACACAGTTACGAGATCATCAGGACATTAGTGAGAGGTTATAAAAAGCTATTCAACAAGCTTCAGATGCCAAAGAAACAGTTAGAAACTTTTTAGAAGATGCTTTAGACCTTCATCCTAACAATCCAGAAATTTTAATTGAAAGTGGTAAGTTTTTGCTACATCAATACAAGCATGTAGTATCTCCTAAGGCTATGAAGTTTTTTAACGAAGCTATAAAAGCTGATCCTAAAAATATAGGTAATTATCTAAAAATCAGTAGTATATTACAGGATTCTAATGCCAAGGATGCAGCTGAAGGCATTTTAGAACAAGCTCTGGAAACTAATCCTAAAAATCCAGATCTTATAGCTCAAATGGGACTACTGCAAGCTGATGCTAAACATGCAATCAAATATTTTGATGCAGCTCTAAAAATAGATCCCGATAATTTTATGGCTCATAAATATAAAATTAGTACTTTTTTATCAGCAGGAGCTAATGTTCAAGCAGCAAAACAATATGCTGAATTTACCAAGGGTTGTAATGATTTAGAAACACATAAAAGCTTATATGAAGATATAAAATCAACACGAATAGTGTCAATAGTTGAAAAAACTATATCAAAATTAGGGCGTGTGATCAATTGAGCCAAATTACCGTGGCAGCCATATAAATAGCCCCCAAAAAGTTTTGAGAGGTTTTGTCATATCGTGTTGCGATTGCTCTATATTGCTTTAGTTTTGCAAAAAAGTTCTCGATCAAATGC
>JAJIYR010000188.1 GCA_020881085.1 Rickettsia endosymbiont of Bryobia graminum
TATATTTGCTCATTCCTCCATATTACGCCGCAAGCGGCGGGGAATATACCCAAAAGAGATTTAAATATAGATATATTATGAAGAAAAAAGATAAAAATGGCGAAGTTCAAGCTCTAATTAACAAAGCTACATCATTAAAATTAAATGCTAAAGAACTAGATGACTATGTAGAAAAAAATTGTTTAACCGCTCTATATGAAGGTGTTGACAAAACTCCTATAATTGAATTTCTTATAGAAGAAGCAAATTCATATAATGAACGCAATCCTACAGACACAATGTATAGGTTATATACTCTCATGAAAATATCATTTGATGACACGCAATATTGTAAAAATGCTATAAGCTATATACTAAATAATTTACAAGAAATCAAACATAGATCCACTGATGATTGCCACTCTATCGTTAATTTTTTAACTTGCCTTTATTCTACGGAAGAGAATATTTTTATAGATAATCTAAAAAACAAAACCTTTATAGGCTCTGACTTTATAGGCTCTGAAGACACTATGCAGAAAATTACTGATTTTTACTCTTCACTTCCAAACAATAGACAAGAAAATATTCTAGATCATATGCTGTGGTGGTATGGACAGATTTTTGAACCACCTTATACAGAAGAATATTTATCTAATATCTTAGATAACATTGAACCAAATTGGCATAATTTGTACTCTAGTTATTGCTAAAGGAAATACAAATATATTACATACCCAATAATAATTGCTCCATTGTATATAACAAAGTAGCAAATTCCACTTGTTCAAAATTTTTACGAGGAATAATTATAATTGCCCAATTATGTTGAGCAACAACACTTCGTTTTGAGATTATTTTTTTATTAGGAATTTGCGTATTAATACGATTAGTATCATTAACTATCAACGTAACTAAATGTCTAATACGCCTTTTAATTTTATTGCGTGTAACTGCATTACCTAACTTCTTCCCTACTTTCATTCCAAAGTAAAATACATTACTATCCTTCTGATTGGCAGAAACTGAAGTTAATCTTTTATTACTCAGGTAGGTAATAACTTTAGGGGAGTTTTTAGCAATAATAGTGAGGAAATAAGGGCAGTGGAATTTTTTTCCTGATTTGTTAACTAGGTCAAATTCCTTTTGGTTTTTTAGAGATGTAATTAGCAAATTAAATTACGCTGATAGTTTCTTTCTACCTTTTACACGTCTCTGCCTTAACACCTGTCTTCCACCCACAGTTGCCATTCTAGCTCTAAAACCATGTCTTCTTTTTCTAACTAAATTGCTAGGTTGAAATGTACGTTTCATAAATCCATATCCATACGAAATAACAACCTATTTTATAGTGAGATAATGGTAGATTGTCAACCTAATTATATGTATAATTTTAGATAAAGCCTTCCAACATTGTCATCTAGTGATAGTCAATTCAGATGAATCAGATACTAGGCATGACGGTAGAGCCTGTACTAATAGGCAAGCAAGGAGTAATAATAAAGATAATCTATATCAATTAATTATGGCAAAACCAAATTTTTCGTCAAATAATATTATACAAGAAATTATTAGAGTAGATCATGCTGGAGAATATGGGGCAAGAAGAATTTATGAAGGCCAATTAAATTACACTAGAAATCATCAAGACCGTATTACTATCCATCACATGCTAGAACAAGAAAAAGAACATTTAGCATATTTTAATAATTTGTTATTAGCACGTAATGTTAGACCAACTATATTAATGCCATTCTGGTATATCATAGGTTATATACTTGGTAGCGGTTCAGTACTATTAGGAACAAAAACCGCAATGCTACTAACTCAAGGCATAGAAGAAACTATCGAACAACATTATCAAAAACAAATAGATTATCTCTCAAGCCATAATATAGAAGAAGATTTATTAGCCCATATAAAACAATTCCAGCAAGAAGAAATTGAACATAGAGATATTGCTTTAGAGCAAGGAAGTAGCAAAGTAGCATTTGCTCCTTTAATTAAAAATTCTATTAAATTAATGTGCAAATTAGCTATTAGTCTAAGTAAGAAATTATAATATCTTACTAATATCTAAAGAAGTAGAAAAATTTTCATAACTCGTTATAAATTTAGGTTATCAAAATTCACCAAAATTCCGCCTTGCAGAGCTTATAGCAATAAGCTTTAGAAGCAAAGTGTATAAAAAATATTTTTTCGAATAAATTGCAGTCGTTTTTTTAAAGAATTTCTTATGATCTGGCTGTAACCTATTGAAGTTTATGTATTTTTAAAAATTATACTAGAGATGGGAAACTTTATTAATTATGAATGAACTACAACAACAAGCATCTGATCCTAACTATTCTGTATGGGTATCAGCTTCTGCAGGAACTGGTAAAACTAAAATTTTAACAGACAGAGTATTAAGATTACTGATCAATGGTGTACCATTTGAAAAGATTTTATGCTTAACTTTTACTAATGCCGCCGCTCTTGAAATGCAAAGCAGAATTAGGAGCAAGCTTGAATATTTCGCGCTAATAGATACTAATAACCTAGTTATTGAACTAAATACATTACTTACTAAAGAACCTTCTAATGATGAAATACTATGTGCAAAAACTTTATATCACAAATTATTAAATTCTACTTGTGGCATTAGTATTTATACTATTCATGCTTTTTGTCAGAAATTATTAAAATTATTTTCTTTTGAAGCATGTGTTAACCCAGAATTTGAGATTCTTGACGATATTACTGCTCAAGAAATACTTCAAAAAATAAGAAACCAAATCTATTTATCCCCAGAACATAGTAAGCTGATTAATTTCTTTCTAACAAATTTCCATGAAGTTACTATTAATGATATTTTTGGGGAAATAATTCAGCAAAAGATTAAATTTAGGAAATTATTCGCTAAGGAAATAAAGTATTTGGAAGAAGTTGAAAATATTTCTACCACTTTATGTCATCAAGAATTATATGACACAATTAGAAGATTATTTGCTAAATACTCAATGAATATAGTTGATGATCAAGAAATTATACAATTTTTTCTAACTAAATATTTCAGTAAACGGAAAAATTTATTACCAAAATCTTTAACAGCAAAACATCCCGAATTATTACAAGAGCTTGAATATTTTCAAGATGAAATCTTTAAACTCTATCAACAAAATAAAATCAATGAAATAAAAAATTACTCTCAATTATTGCATAAATTAGCCAAAATTTTTCTTGATGAATATAATACTTATAAAGCTAAACACAGCATACTAGACTATGATGATTTAATTTATCATACTCAAGTTTTATTAAGTAACCAAGATACTAAAGATTGGATATTATATAAGCTAGATGGCTGGATTTCCCATTTACTTGTGGATGAGGCACAAGATACTAGCCCTGAGCAATGGCAGATTATTACTTCAATTATAGATGAATTTTATAAAAGCACTAAACATGATAGCACAATTTTTGTTGTTGGAGATGAAAAACAATCTATCTTTAGCTTCCAAGGGGCAAACTTAGATTCTTTTGACTCGACTAATAAAAACTTACAACAAAATCTCTCAAAATCTAATAAAAATTTTAGAAATATTACCCTTGAGTGGTCTTATAGATCAACTGAAGAAATTATAAATATTGTACATATAATTTTAGATCAAATTAAAAATACCTCTCCACAACTATTCACCTCAGAAAATCCTAAGATCTTACCATTCCGTAAAACTCATAATGGTAGAGTTGAGTTATGGCCTTTAGTTAAAAGTGAGAAAGAAGATAAATTATTTTGGCCTAAACCAGAAGATCATCATAATGCAGAAATATCAAAAGCATTACTTGCAGATAAAATTGCTAAATTCATCAAACAGCAAATAGCAAGCAAAAGAATTCTTCATGCTACTAATTCACCCGTTAAAGAATCTGATTTTATGATTTTAGTACGTAAAAGAGATCCACTAGTATTAGAACTAATTGCAACTCTTAGAAAATATAATCTGCAGGTAGAAGATATTGATAAAGTAACTCTAGACCAGAATTTATCGGTAATGGACTTAATGTCTATTGCTAAATTCGTATTATTACCTCAAGATAATCTAAATTTAGCTAGTTTACTAAAATCACCGATTATTGGGATGAATGAAGAGGAGTTACAAAATCTAGCAATTACTCGTGGTAAAACCTCTCTATGGGAATATCTAAAAACTATAGAGGAATATGAGGTAATTTACGAAAAATTATGTCATTTTTTACAAATATATAAGATCTCAAATTGCGGAAGTTTCTTTGCGCTTATTGTTGATTGCTTTGATATTAGAAAAATTTTAGTTGCAAGTAATGGCTCTAACAGTAATGATTTAATTAATGAACTAATCTATTTAAGTTCTAATTATTCAAATAATGTCGATAGTCTATTACAAAATTTTGTTTATTGGTTTGAAAATAATATTATTGAAATAAAAAGGAATTTAGAATCATCCAATAAAATCAGAATTATGACCGTTCATGCTTCTAAGGGTTTACAAGCTCCCATTATAATTTTATGCGATACTACTACGGTCCCAGTTAATAGTAATAGATTTGTTTGGACAGAAGATGGTGAGATGTTTTCCGCTATTAAATCAGCCAACAGCCCAGAATTTTTTAAAAAACTAAAGGAAAAGCAGCAAGAAAAAGAATTACAAGAATATATTAGATTACTTTATGTAGCAATGACCAGAGCAGAAGACCACTTAGTTATATGTGGCTATCAATCAAATAATATCTTGCCTAAAAATTGTTGGTATGAATTAGTTTCTAAAGCAATGAATATTCATGGATTATTGGATGAAGATGATATAATAATTTATGAAACTAATAATAAAGAAAAATATACTAAATCTGATGCCCTAGAAAATAAAATAATGCTTAATACTACCAACCAATCGACAAATACAGATTATACAAGTTTTACTTTTGATAAGGTTTTATTTAATAAAATAATAAAACCTACCAAAAAAAACTATTCTGTTAAATCACCCCTAATATATAATGATCACCTGCAGTATGGTAGAATATTTCATAAAGTTCTGGAAGATTCAGCAAAGATTAATGATTTTTTTGCCCTCAATAAACATCCTTATATCCAAATCTTACCAATACAACTACAAGAAAAAATTCATAAGAATATTGATAAATTACTCAATAATAATGAATTTATAAAACTTAATTTAGGACAATTAAAAACTGAAGTCACTATAGGAATAAATTTAGATAATGAACCTAAAGTAGGAAGAATCGATCTTCTAGCAATCGAAGAAGAAAAAATAACTATTATTGATTATAAATCTGATGCTCACCCACCTAAGACATCAGATTTAATTAATGAATCATATGTCGATCAGCTCAATTTTTATCGACATATAATACAAAAGTTGTATCCAGATAGTATAGTTAATTGTAAAATATTATGGTTAGATAATGGCAGTTTTATGAAGATATAAAGCTATTATTCTTCAATAAATTCATTACATAGTTCTATCAATTTATCCTCTAAAGAAGTAAGTCCTAAATTGATCTAGTACTACTTTTCCGGACACGTAGTCTATAAAAGAAAAGGAGTAAAAGAAATGCCAAAAGGAATAAAATATACAGATGAATTTAAACGAGAAGCAGTAAAATTATTACAAGTATCTGATAAATCAGTGAAGCA
>JAJIYR010000189.1 GCA_020881085.1 Rickettsia endosymbiont of Bryobia graminum
CTTACTCTCCTGATTTAAACCCTATAGAGAAATTCTGGGCAAATTTTAAACGTAACTTAAGAAAAGTTATTAAACGATTTGATGATTTCTTAGATGCAATAACCTTCGCTATGCAATTAACTCAATCGGCTTAGCTATAACATGCCGCTAATTTTTAGCAGCATGTTATCATTTTAGTAATCCTTTAAGCTCTTTTCCTATTAGATCATTAATTTGATTACTAGACTTATCTTCTTCTATTGATTCTGAATTTTTATTACCCTTAATAATATTATTAAGTATATCCTTAGGTTTTCCGCCTTGAATTAATCCACCTATTACATTATTTATCAAATATTGTTGAAGATCTTTTAATTCAATCTTATGTTGAATATTATTTAATGAACCATAAAAACGAACTGTAAATGGTGGGTATGATTTATTGCTATCTAAAATAACTATAGTACTAACATCGGAGGAGTAATTAGGAAGATTAACTGTACCAGAAGCTGTTACCCCCACATTACCAGCATCTAACTTACCTCGCGTAATACTAGCTACTCCATTTTTGATTTCAGTAGAAATAATTAAATTTTCAAATTGCGTTTCACCACCAGAAAATCCTTCTTCAAAATTTTGCATGATTTCTGCTGGATTTCTAATATTTTTTAGTAGAGCTGATATTTTTTGTAAATCAAAACCACTAATTGAACCTGAACTTGCTGTTAAATTAGTGTTGCCAGACAAATTGCTAATATATTGCATCTGACTTTGACCGTTTGTTTTTATATCAGCTATAAAATTCACTATCCCATTTACAATGTTAATCTTACCAGTTTGCTTTAGCATATTCTTTAAACTAGCACCATGGAGATTTGTTTTTAAACTAATAGAACCTTCTGCAGAGATTTGTCCATGCGCTTCCAAATCCCCTCCATATATTTTACCATTAAAAGATTTAATATCTAAAATACCATTTATTAGTGAAATATTAGAATGTACTGTATCAAGGACTATACCCCCTTGTATAATTTGTCCAATACTTAAATTTAAATTACCATCAAATTTTTTTAAACATGAAAGATCAATCTTATTTTGAGACCATGGTGAAGAGTTTGTAGAACTTACTGCTGTTTGGCCGTGACTTGGTGGTGAATTACTAGAAGGTGAGCTTGATATATTATTTAGATTTATAGAAGTAATTTTTAGGTCTGATGAAATCTTTGCCTTAGTAGCTGCAAAATTTACGTTTACAATACCAGTTAAATTCATTGGACTTTTTCCTAAAACAAGGTCGAATTTATTAATATTTATTTTTATATCTCCTGCACTATCACCTTCAACTTTAGTTAATAAAGAATAAGACCCTACAGCATTATTTACTGGTGATTTAGTTAACTGCCCTATTACACCCCCTAAATTACTTCCAGTACTCTCAATAGTTAAATTTGGCTTTACAAATTTTCCTAAAGCAACTGATCCTTGGATATTGCTAGTAGTATTTGCTAACATTACACTACTGGTGGTTTTAATTACTTCCTGCTCTTTAGTAGCTTGACCTTTTATTGATATATTATTTAGATTAACTGGTAAATTTATGGCAAATAAACTAGCTAAAGTTTGCGGGTCATCTATTTGCAAATTATAATTAGCTAATATGCTTTTATCCCAATCTTTTAGCCCTAAATCTCCTTTTAAACTAGCTTTATCTATCTTTAAATCAATATTATTTAAAGATAGATTTTGATCTGAATATGATATGGAAGTAGAAATGGCAAATGCTTGATTTAATACCTTAGAAGGAACATCTTTTAAATTTATTGCCAGTTCATCAAGTAAAGGTTTTATTGCTGTAGTTGTTATAGATATTTTATTATTAGAATTGCCTATAAGACTAATAGTTAAATTAATATTACCAGGATTTAATTTAATTTCGGCATCTATTTTACCATCTTCAGGTGATAAATTGGCATTACCAATACCTACTATTTTACCAGAGGTTAAATTAATATCACTAATTACCAGTAGTTTTTTACCACCATTAATGTTACAGTTAACTGTATGATTAGCATGATTTAAGATTTTAATATTAGGAAAAATATCTTCTAAATTTTTTGAATTACCTTGTAAATTCATTTTACCTATAAAAGTCATATTATCACGAGATAAATCTCCTGAAATAGTAATTTTTTCTTTAAATAATTCCAAATTAAGGTTTGATGTTATAACCCCTTGTTTCTCTTGAATATTACCATCAATACCATAATTTTTTCCAGAAGAATAAATTTTACCTGAGAGATTATTAGGACCATGCAAATCTTTTATCTCTAAATTTTCAATATTAACTGTTAATGGCTTGTTATTTTTACTACTAGAGTCAAGATAATTTATCTGGCCATTAATAATTTTAATTAAGTCTATAGATAACTCTAATGGAGTATTGTCACTATTAGATTCTACAGTAGCATTATCAGTACTAGCCTGGGTTTTATCTTGAGTAAACTGCCAGGATGTTGAGCCATTTGACAAATGTTCCAAATTCACTACTGGGTCAATAATAATTGCAGCAATCTCTATATTCCCCTTTAATAAAGATAATATAGAAACGGCAGTAACAACCTCTCCTGCTTTCAATAAAGAATTATATTTGGCACCCGCTACTGAAGAAAGCTCTATATCTTTTACTTTTACAGCTATATTTGGTAATACAGAAAGAGAGAGAGCACCATTAATTTTTAAATCCCTACCCGTAATTTCTCTAACCTTGCTAATAGCTAATTCTTTATAAGAATCTAATGAAATAAATGGTGGAGCTGCCAATAATATAATAACTATAATGGCAAAAAATATTGCTGTATATTTAAAAAACTTTCCCACTGTAATTTCCTTTTCTATATTACACTACTAATTTTTATAAGCTTAAAGAACTTTTATAATAATAACAATGATCTTATTATTTAAGTTAAAGACTATTACTTGCTTGTAAAAATTTTATTAATAAATTTTCTCAATGTTGTAACCATAATTCTTATATGTATTAATTTCAATAAGTTACAGTCATATAGCTAAGCCGATTGAGTTAATTGCATAGCGAAGGTTATTGCATCTAAGAAATCATCAAATCGTTTAATAACTTTTCTTAAGTTACGTTTAAAATTTGCCCAGAATTTCTCTATAGGGTTTAAATCAGGAGAGTAAG
>JAJIYR010000190.1 GCA_020881085.1 Rickettsia endosymbiont of Bryobia graminum
CCCGGCCGCAAGCAGCCGCGGAGTGTTTTAAAAGAAAGCTAGCTGATGATCCTCATGAAGTTTCTTATATTCCTTACCTTGGTTTTTTCCGTATTTTTCTATCTTATTCTTATCTCCATGCTTACCTACCGTACTCGTAAAATATCCCTCAGTCCAAACTTCTCCACCCCATATTTGTTTTTTTACATGAGGACACTGCTTAAATCTTTTACTAATTTTTCTAGTTGCTGTAAGCTATTAGTATAAATATATATACAAAAGTCACAATGTTACGGTACTGCTGTATATCATGGTATTTCAAGCAAAATATCATCGAGTGGTGTTTGACGTAGCAGTTGATCACGTATTACAAGAAGTATGTTTAGAGATAGAAAAGAGATATCAAATAAAATTTTTAGAAATAGGGGTTGATGAAGATCATGTCCATTTTTTAGTACAATCTGTACCAACCTATAGCGTAACAAAAATAGGAACAACAATTAAAAGTGTTACAGTTCGTCAAATATTTAGACAGTTTCCACAGGTAAAGAAACAATTATGGGGTGGAGAATTTTGAACTGATAGATATTTTACGAATACGGTAGGTAAGCATGGAAATGAAAATATGATAGGAAAATACGTAAAAAACCAAGGCATGGAATATAAGAAACTGCATGAGGATCATCAGCTAGCTTTCTTCTAAAATACCCCGCTGCTTGCGGCGGGGATTACTTTTATTTTGTAATAATAGGGATGGATAATATAGTAGTAATCGATACTAAGGAGACTTTGTTAGTATCAAAAAAATCAGAGACTGGGAAAATAAAGCAAGTATTGCAGATGATTAAAAAAGATTAATTAAGATGGATGTACGAAAAATAATATTAGAATATAAAAGTACCTTTCTAGAAGAAATGGAATACAGAAAAAAAATCTTAGAGTTTTTAGATAACTATCAAAAACCATTTGATAGGGAAACTAAAGAAGGGCATTTTACAGCTGGTGCATTATTGCTTAACTCTGATAAAACTAAATTTCTTGTTATGCATCACCGTAAATTAAATGCTTGGCTTTGTTTAGGAGGGCATTGTGATGGTAATAGTGATCTTTTATCAGTAGCTATTAGAGAAGCTCAGGAAGAATCGGGTATTCTAGATATAGAACCAATTTCTCGAGAAATTTTTGATATTAGTATTTATATATTCCCAGCTAATTTAAATGAAGCTGAGCATTATCATTATAATATTTGTTTTTTGTTAAAGACAATCAACAATGATTCCTACATTAAAAATAAAGAATCTTATGATTTAAAATGGCTTGATTTAGATGCTGATAACTATGGGAAAATTACTTTAGATAATGATATAAAAAGAATGATAAAAAAATTAAAATTACCTGTTGACTTATAGTTGAAAAAAGCTAGTCTCTATAATAGTTAAATTATTAGTTGTTATTAATGTGGTTGAATATATTTCTGAAGAAAAACAAACTACTCTTACTAGACAGCAAAAACAAGCTGTAGGTGTGCTCTCAATAGGTACATTTCTTGAATATTTTGATCTTATGCTTTATGTACATATGGTTGTGCTTCTTAATGAGCTATTTTTTCCAAAAACTGATCCTCATATAGCATCTTTATTATCAGCTGCTGCCTTTTGCTCAACATATGCTTTAAGACCAATAGGAGCTTATATCTTTGGTAAAATTGGTGATAATATTGGGCGTAAGCAAACAGTTATCATTACTACTTTAATGATGTCGCTATCGTGTGTTGTAATGGCTAATTTACCAACTTATGAGCAAATTGGTATCTCTGCAGCTTGGATAGTTACTATTTGTCGTATGATACAAGGTATTTCTTCTTTAGGTGAAATAACAGGGGCGCAACTTTATTTAACAGAAATGACTAAACCACCAATTCAATACCCAGTGGTAGCTTCATCTCTTTTGTCTGCAGTAGTAGGTTCTGTGTTTGCTTTAGGTATAGCAGCATTATTTTCATCATTTGGTTTTAATTGGCGTATTGCTTTTTGGATTGGAGCGGTGATTGCTTTAGTAGGGGCTTATGCTAGAGTTACCTTACGGGAAACGCCTGAATTTGCCAATGCCAAATTGAGAATGCAAAGAATCTTGGAAAAAGCAAAGAAAGATCCTAAAATATTAGATAGTAATCCTATCCTTCAGGAAAAAGTTAATAAAAAAACAGCTATTGCCTTATTCCTTATAGATAGTGCAATGCCGATATTTTTTTATCTTACTTATATTCATTTTGGTAATTATTTAAAAATTACATTTAATTACAGTAGTGAGCAGGTTATAAGTCACAATTTTATAGTTGGTATAATATATTTATTTTTTGCAATAGTTCAGACCTACTTATGTTATAAGGTGCATCCTTTAAAAATTATAAGAGTAAGGGTTGTAATTTTTACTGTTTTTTTATGTTTATATCCATATTTATTATCTAGGGCGTGTGATCAATTGAGCCAAATTACCGTGGCAGCCATATAAATAGCCCCCAAAAAGTTTTGAGAGGTTTTGTCATATCGTGTTGCGATTGCTCTATCTTGCTTTAGCTTTCCAAAAACGTTCTCGATCAAATGCAAAGCTTTATAAAGATGTTTATCGTAATCTATCGGATTTACACGATTCTTCTTTGCAGGACTCACAGCCGTAATCCCCTTCTCTCCCATTTTGTTTCTCATACGTGCACCAGCCTCGTAAGCTTTATCAGCAAGTACAGCATTTGCTTTGGTCATTTCATCCATCAAAGCATCAGCACCCAGTAAATCATAAGCTTGACCAGCCGAAAGATGAAATCCTGAAGAATTCCCAAAAACATGGCATGTAGCATGAATTTTAGGACTTAAGCCCCCTTTGCCTCGACCAATCGCTTTTTAATCAGTGAATTCTGTTTTTTATCACCAGCGCTATGTTGATGAGCCCTAATTATAGTGG
>JAJIYR010000191.1 GCA_020881085.1 Rickettsia endosymbiont of Bryobia graminum
ATGCGTCCGTCTCGTTCTGTCTTATGACGTTCCTTCAACTTCTCTCTTTGTTCTTCTGTCAATACATTCTTACTCACAATGTCCTAAACTCTACAATAGCTCTCCTATCTTTGCAACCCTTCATTTACGAACAGTATATAAAACTAGTGCAATACCATAAGCTAAAGTTATGGTATTCTTCTTCTAATACACGATTAAGAGATAGGGGTTTAAATTTTATTAGCATTATAACTTATAATGGAGAATCTATAAGTTATAATAGCTTGTAAGTTATGTTGCAAGAAGTTTTTAAATATATATAGCCTTTACTCTTTCATTGTCCCATTAACATATAAATCATAAGCAGTTTGATAGAAACTAATAGCTTCTTCTACTAGGCTATTATTATTTTCAATTTTAAGTATATTCCCATTTATTACTTGATAAGTTACTGGTTTATTATTAGGGCTTAAAATTACTAAATTATTATTCTTTATTAAACCAAGTAGTTGATAAGTGCTGATAAAAGCTCTATTAGCTGGAGTATTTAAAATATCTTGACCAAAAAATTTACTATCATAGGAAAAATTAAGTAACCCTAAAATAGTTGGAGCAATATCTATTTGACTTGCTAGATTATCAATTATTTGAGGTTTAAGGATATTAGGCGCATATATTAATAATGGAATATGATATTTGTTAATTGGTAAATCAGTTTTACCAGCGCTTGAGGCACAATGATCGGCAGTAATAATAAATATAGTGTTATTAAACCAAGGGCGTGCTTTAGCCAATTCTAGAAATTTATTGATAGCATAGTCGGTATATTTAACTGCTGCTGCACGACCGCTACCAGATGGTAGATCAATTCTACCTTCCTTGAAGGTATAAGGGCGGTGGTTAGAAGTAGTCATAATTAATGAGAAGAATTCTTTATTATTTTGGTAATTTTGATCTGCTAATTCTAAAGCTTTATTAAATATATCTTCATCTGCAACACCCCAAATATTTGAAAAACTTATCTCACTTGCTTTTAGATTTCCCCTATCAACTATATTATAATTATTACCTTGGAAGTAATTTTGTAAATTATCAAAATAGCTATAACCTCCAAAAATAAAGTTAGCAATATATCCTTGTTGCCTAAAAATAGTAGCTATATTAAATAACGACTGATTATTAGGTCTACGAATAATTGAAGAACCAGGAGTTGGTGGTACTGATAAAGTAATTGCTTCTAATCCTCTGACAGTTCTTGTACCTACAGCATATAAATTAGTGAAAAATATACTTTCATCTGCTAACCTATCTAAATTTGGTGTAATATTTTGTTCATTACCAAACTTTCCCATAAATTCAGCACTTAAACTTTCTACAGTAATTAGAATAATATTATATTTTTTAGCACTAATAGAATTGCTGTCAATTTTTCTAGTAATAGTAGAATTATCAAGGAATTTTTTTGCAATCTTTTGTACTAGATTTGAGCGGACTATATCTAAAGCTTTTTGTTTATCTATGGTTGGATAGAAGCTATTATAATCTAGACTATTATTAATAAAAGCGGAGCAAAATTCATAAAGACCATTTTTACCAAGTTCTATAGCGTATTTGTTAGAATTTAAAGTAAATTTGTTAGAGTTATAAAAATTAAAAGAACATACTGCTAGTATAGTTAATATTAATGCAAGGATAAGATCATTTTTAATATTGGCAGTGCTTAAACGGTTAATTATCCATTTCCTAGAGAGAAAAGTTAATAGTGCGCTTAGCAAGATAATAAAGAATAATATTTCTCTATAAGGCAAAGATTCTTTTACAGTTCCAATAATTTCATTAGTGTAAATTAAATAATCAACAGCAATAAAATTAAATCTTGTACTAAATTCATCCCAAAATGTTAGCTCAGCAAATGAAATAAAAGTGAATATTGTAATAGTATAAAAATAACTGATAAAAGTACATATTTTATATAACGAGCTGTATCGTGCTAATAATTTATAAAATAAACTAGTAAAGATTAGAATTACTGGTAAAAAATAACATAGTGATACTAAATCATTAAATATACCGCTAATAAAAACTGCTAATAAATCAGATAAGTTTATTTCTTGTTGCCATATAGCGTAAGAGCTTAATGCTATGCGAGTAATTAGTTGAAATATTAAATATATTCCAACTGTAGGGTAGGAGAATATTTGTTTTATCATTAGGAATTATATTATGACGTTTTACAGAATATTATATAAAACGTCATAATAGCCGATTATTTTGTCTTTGTCATTATTAGTAAGTTATTTTGTTTAGCATTCTCCTTCTGAATTTAGCATCTCACCAGCACATCCTATAGTATAAGTATCACCATTAAAAGATACAGATCGTCCAAGTGGTATTAATACTAATTATCTTTCAATATAGAATTAACATGGTATAATTAGGTTATAAAATAAAGATAAAAAAAGTAATGTCAGGTTATCAATATATTTATCCACCGGAAACAGTTTGTCGGATGGAATTTTTGTTAAAATTGGCACCA
>JAJIYR010000192.1 GCA_020881085.1 Rickettsia endosymbiont of Bryobia graminum
ATGCGTCCGTCTCGTTCTGTCTTATGACGTTCCTTCAACTTCTCTCTTTGTTCTTCTGTCAATACATTCTTACTCACAATGTCCTAAACTCTACAATAGCTCTCCTATCTTTGCAACCCTTCATTTACAAACAGTATATAACCATATTCAGTACTGGCAAAATTAGCTTTTATTCCAATAGTACAAACACCAAATTTATCAACATATTTTAAGCATTTATCAATAGTCTTAAAATAATCAGCAGTATAATTTATATAATGATCTGACGGTAATAATATAATTGTATTATAACCTCTATGTTTTGCTTCAATGGTTGATATAATTGTACTAATTGCAGTATTTTTTACTAAAGGTTCTACAATAATAAGATCTACATGCAAATTTTGTTCTTGCAATTGCTTCTCTACTATTTCTTCTTGCCCATCAGTAATTACCAAAATTGGCTTACCGAATTGATTATTATTAGCAATAGTTTTTTGTAATAAGCTTAAGTTATTAAATAGTTTTATAAATTGTTTAGGATATTTTTGATTAGATAATGGCCATAGTCTGGTTCCTAAACCACCAGCCATAATTATCGGTTTAATTTTCATATATTTATGATTTATATATTGCCTATATAGTTGATATATAAAAATAAGTATATATTTTTATATAAAATATATTATGTTTTATTATAAAAGCATGGAAATTCTAGATGAATCTATATTATAAAAAGCGTATTTTCCAAGTTGCAGGTATAATTATATTAGCATTTGCAGCGTACCAAACCTATGTAGATTTCTATAATCATCAGTGGCGGTATGTCACCCCTACAGATAAACAAATAAGCAAATATTTTATTTCACAAAATAAAGCATTAAATTTATATCAAATAATAAAGGATACCCATGAAATATTAACTAAGCATAAAGTAACTTACTGGCTTGAAGGCGGGTCATTATTGGGAGCAGTTCGCCATAAAGGCATTATACCATTTGATGATGACTTAGATATTGAAATATTACATAGTGATGAACTTAAATTTCAAGAATCATTAAATGATTTTAGAAATTTAGGCTACAAAATACGCCATAATAGATTTTATAGTATATGCAATAAAAATGCCTGCATAGATGTTTTCGTTTCTCATCAAGTAGGAGACAAGTTTTTATATAGTAATTTATTTACTAGAAAAAGATTTCTAAATAGTTATTTTTATGCTAATGAATTATTTCCTCTAAAAAAATATCAATTTGGAAATCTTGAATTATATGGGCCTAATGAACCTAAACCTTATTTAGATAGGCAATATCCTGAATGGGATAAATATGCTATAATTCAGCAACCACACAATTATCATATTACTCTTTCAAGAATTGAAGAAAAAACCAAATTTATTTTAACTCCTAAATTGCTAAAAGCTGCTCAACCACTTTCTCCTCTAAAAGATAGAGTATTTATTAATAATTAAAGATTTCACCTTAAATGATTACAGATTATAAAAAACTTTTTAGTAAAATTATAGGTACAGTTATTTTAATATTTGGAATTTACCAAGCTTATATAAATTTCGGTAGCCCAACCATGGAGATATCTCACCCCTACAGATAAACAAATATTTTATTTCACAAAATAAAGCATTAAATTTATATCAAATAATGAAGGATACCCATGAAATATTAACTAAGCATAAAGTAACTTACTGGCTTGAAGGCGGGTCATTATTGGGAGCAGTTCGCCATAAAGGCATTATACCATTTGATGATGACTTAGATATTGAAATATTACATAATGAAGAAATTAAATTTCAAGAAATATTAAGCGATTTTAGTGACTTAGGTTATGAAGTACAATATAATAGAATTTACATTATATGTAATAAAAGTAGTTGTATAGATATTTTTATCGTTCATCAAATAGGAAATAAATTTACATATACCAATTTATCAATGAGGGAAACATTTCCTAACAGCTATTTTTATGCTAATGAATTATTTCCTCTAAAAAAATATCAATTTGGAAATGTTGAATTATATGGGCCTAATGAACCTAAACCGTATTTAGATAGACAATATCCTGAGTGGGATAAGTGTGCTGTAATTCAACAACCACATAATTATCATATCACTCTTTTTCGGGAATGGAAAAAAACTAAATTTATTTTAACCCCTAAATTATTAGAAGCTGCTCAACCGTTTTCCCCTCTAAAAGATAGGGTATTTATTAATGACTAATAATATTACTATATTATTTATTATTGTTGGGTGTACTGCTTTTTTCCTATTAACTTGGTTTTATTATAAGCTAGTTCAAACTAAAACTGAGTTAAGGTTCTTATTACAGAATAAATTAGACTTAGCCAAACAAAATGAAATTTTGCAGCAAGAGAAAATCTTATATATTCAAAAAATTGAACAATTATCTAGTAAAATAGATCACCAAAACCAGCTAATAACTGAAACTGACAAAGCTAGACAAGAATCATATTCTTCAGCAAAAAATGCTTTATTTGATCTTGGTAACGATCTTTCCAAACAACTAATTGACATTCATAAAAAAGAAAATAAAGAAACAAGAGAATTATCTGAAAAGAATATTGCTACATCTACCAATAAATTTAATACTGAGTTTGAACGATTAATAAATATGGTGGGGGGCCTTAGTAGAGATATTGAGCAATCTAAAGGAACTGTAGATATTATTAAACAATCCCTACTTTCTCCTTCAGGAGCCGGGCTTCTTGCTGAAATTACTTTGGAAAATATTTTAAAATCTTCTGGTTTAAGAGCAAATTTAGATTTTATTATTCAATATTCCATAACAACTCCAGAAAATTTTAAACTTCGACCAGATGCAGTAATTTTTCTACCTTCAGGTAATTTAATGGTTATTGACGCTAAAGCTTCCAAGTTTTTGGTAGATTCAGAATTAGATAAAGATAACCTTAGCAAAACTATGAATAGCCATTTAAAAAATCTCAAGAGCAAAGATTACGCAGAAAATATTTTAGCTAACCTACAAGATAAAAAAGAAGATTTTTCTAATATCGTTACTTTAATGTTTGTTCCTACCGAGCAGGCAGTTGAAAAAATTATTGCAGCAGATAGTAATTTTTTACAAAAAGCATGGGAGAATAATATTTTTCCTGTAGGCCCTAGTGGGATTATGAATATGCTATCATTTGCTAAGTTTCAGATTTCTGATTATAGAAGATCAGAAAATCATAAGTTAATTATAGAGGAAGTAAGAAAGTTGCTAACCTCTATCTCTTCACTTGCAGACTATTCTCAAAAACTGGGCAATAATCTCCAGCATATAGTTAGTAATTACGATAAATTTGCTGCTTCCTTCAATAGAAATTTCCTTTCAAGAGCCAAAAATATTCAAAAACTAGGGCTAGATATCGGGAAAAAATCTATCCAACATCCTATTGAAAGATACCAACTCGTCTCTTCAAAATCTGAAATAATTGACGCCCAAGCAATAGACTCTTCCAACAAATTAGAAGAAATATAAACTATTCTTAATCTACATTAAAAATATATTGACGGAAATTAATATTTTCTATATAATTACCTTTTTTGTTAATCCGTTCTATACGGAAAATAATACAACTAATGCGATTGGTGTGCCAGGAAAAGCCTGGTTGAATAAGGAGGTGAAATTCCTCTCTGGCCAAGGAGTAACCAACCAGCCAGAACTGAGTTTTGCATTTAAGGAAGCAATGCCTTAGATGAAGCGTAAACAGGGCGAATGTAGGCCGAAACGAAAGTGAACGACAAGAGGAGCCTCGAGAACTTAGATGAATGCCAGAAGCTGACAATGTCTATGATGTGGAAAGCAATATGGGGTTAAGTGATATGGTGAGCTTAATACTATCTGGCGGGGTATGCGTCGTCAGCATGCATGAAATTGTTCAATCAAGGAACCTGGGAGACCCTAAATACTCCTTTTATGTAGAAAAAAAGAAGGTAATTATAGATGAAGCAGCATTGCAAAATCAATAATAATGGTATTTGGGGAGTCAGATGTGTTCATAGTATACTCAATTAACTTGAAGATTCGCATAAACATAATTAGTTGGAGAAATGGTTAACGGTAATAGTTTGGAAATTATCGTTTATTAAGGTACGTAACCTATCTTTATAATTGCCGATGTTGCTGAAAAATTTGTTTATTGCTTC
>JAJIYR010000193.1 GCA_020881085.1 Rickettsia endosymbiont of Bryobia graminum
TGCGTCCGTCTCGTTCTGTCTTATGACGTTCCTTCAACTTCTCTCTTTGTTCTTCTGTCAATACATTCTTACTCACAATGTCCTAAACTCTACAATAGCTCTCCTATCTTTGCAACCCTTCATTTACGAACAGTATAACAAGTCAATTTTTTAGACAGGTATCTATTTAAAAGTATAGACCACATCATCCTGAACTCGTTTCAGTATCTAATAGAGATCCCGAAACAAGTTCAGGATGACTAATCTTACTTACCCAATATAGACTAAGAATTTTTTAATATATATCTGGATAAAATAAAAGAATATTACCCCTGTAGCACAAATCACTAAACTAATTCTCATAAAAACAGGCAATTTATTTTCTAAAGATAATGATTTACTAGCTGTATCTATAGGTTTGTATATTAACATTAATAATTTTGCTAAATAAAGAGCAGAAAATATAGTACTTAAAGCTAATATTATCATTACTGCTATGTGATTTTGTTCAGCAGCAGCAAGCATTATATAAAATTTACTAATAAAACCGCCAAAAGGTGGTATACCAATCAAAGATAACCCAGCAATAAATATTGTAAAAGCAGTTTTAGGCATCTCATAAGCAATCCCTGCAAGATCAGAAACTTTATAAGTTTTTTTCAAGCTATAAATGCTACCCATTCCATAAAATAAACAAATTTTTGTAAAGGCATGTGAACATAAATGCAAAATAGCTGCACCCATAGATTTTGAAGTAAACATAAAAGCACTAAGTAAGGCTATTCCTAATTGGTTCATGGTGGAATATGCTAAAATTTTCTTAATACTATCGCTTTGCAGAGCTTTAAACGAGCTATAGATTATAGTAATAATTGGCAATAAAATAATGAAGTTAAATTCAAAGAAAATATTTTGTAAATATTTCAGACCAAAAATATATATTAAAATCTTGTATATACAAAAAAGTCCGGACTTAACAACTACCACCGCATGAAGCAAGCTACTTACTGGATAGTGTGCTACCATTGCTGCTGGCAACCATTTATGCAATGGATATAAAGCTGTCTTGGATATACCAAAAATAAACATTAATAATAAAATTATCGTCTGATTCTTAGAAAAAGAATTGCCTATAATCCCTTGTGGAACAAAATCTCCATGACCTATTTTAGCATAAATAACCGTAATAGCTGGTAATAATAATACTGCTCCTGAAATTAATAATATTTTTAGGTATTGTTCCATACCAGCCAGTACTTTATCACCTCCGCTATGAGCAATTAACGGTGCAGTTGATAAAGTCAATATTTCATAAAAAATAAGCATCGTGAAAAGATTTGCCGACAAGCCAATAATCACTCCTGCTACAACACTTAAATTTAGAAAAAATAAAAATCGACTTGAATTATCAATATTGTTAATTTCTATATATTTAATTGTATAAAGAAGAGCACAAATCCATAAAAAACTTATTAAAGTTAGGAAAATTAAAGTAAGAGATTCTAAATGAAAACCAATAGTAAAATTACCAAGTAGGCTTATTGTTTGTTCAGCTCTTACCCCTATTAAAAATAACCAATCAATAATTAGAATATTTAGGAAAAAGAAACTACTAATAATAATTAATAGATAATTACGAATCCTATTATCACTATTACTAATAAAAGGTGTAAACAAATTTAATAGAGCTAATGATACGGTTGAGAAAATTAGTAAATGCGGGGTAATGGTAGGATACATTATTATCCTCCTATATTGCTATAAAAAGCCTGTAAACGACTTATATATAGTAATAATAGAATTTGCATTATGGTAATAAAAAATAATCCATAATATTTTAAATTAGATGAAATAATATTTTTCTTATAACTATCACCTTGCTCAAAAAATAATTTTTTAAATATTTTATAATTGTAAAGGAAAGATATACAAGAGCTTATAATAATAACCATAAACTCTAGCCACTGGTTTCCTATAATTAATAATTCAAAAATTGTTAACTTAATAATAAACATACTAGTAATTGGTAAACCAGCGCTACATATCAGGCTAAAGGACACTAATGCTTTCCAGAGCATTCCAAGATTCTTAAAATTTTTCAAACTATAAGATTCTCTATAAGCAATTATCAATAATAACGCAATTTTATTTAAACTATCCGCAAATATAAAAGGAAATATTATATTTTCCCCTTTTGGAATCGCTAAAAGTAAAAATACATACTCTATTTGAGAAGCAGAAGAATATATCAAAATATTTCTAATTTTCTCCTGAATTAAAGCAAAATAAGCGCATAAAATCATGGCTGCTAAGGCTAACGGCTTAATTACTTTTGCCAAAAGATTGACAATAATATTGTAATCAATAGTAAAATGAATAAATCTAAAAATTATATAAATACCAATTATAGTTGATATGCCTGCAATATAAGTTAAAATTACAGGAGCTACAGAAGAATAAGCCCGAATCATCCAAAAATGCATAGGGAAAAAAGCTGCTTTTAAAATAGTTCCAACTAAAAAAAAGCTGATTGAAATCAGGATTATTTTAGAATTATAATTAGCTGCTAGAAGATTTGAAATATCAGTCATATTAAGGCTTCCGGTGTAACTTAATAGCAGTCCAATAGCAATTAATATTAAAGTTGCTCCAATAGTTCCAAGCATCAAATAGTCAAATGCCCCTACTGTTGCATCACGATTACCACCTTGTGCCATAAGAACATAAGTACTAAGAGATGATATTTCAATAAACACATATAGATTAAAAAGGTCATTTGTACTTACCATACCCACATAACCTGCATGAGCAAATAGTAAAATTGCGTAAAATAATGATTGCCTTTTTCTATCAATAAACTCCAATACTGTTGTATCAATTAACTCATTGCCAAAAGTTAAACAGAATAATATGACACAATTAATGTAGATTATTATTGATTGATTTAAATAATCTATTCTATATTCGATACCAATAGGCGCAGGCCAATTACCAAAATAATAAACAAACGGCAACTGGGCTGATAACCCATAAATACTTAGATATAAACTTATTAAAACTGCTATTATCGCTATTATTTTGGCAAGCTTAACATGTTGAAAACTCAGTATTGAAAATAGTGCTCCAAAAAATAGTGGGATAATTTGTAGAGCTGGAAAATGCTTGATTAATATCATTAGTTATTCGTTAAATTTTATTTCAGATTCTAATATAGTATTAAATTGCTTAGAAATAAGGTAAATTAACGCAAGCCCTACTGATACAGTAGCAAACCCAACCACAATCGCAGTAAGCATCAGAACTTGAGGCACCGGGCTAGAATATTTCACAACAGATTTATTACTTATAGAAGATAATGATTCTACCTGTATTATTTGCTCTTCATAGATACTAGAGCTACGCTGAATAGGAACAACTCCTCCTCCAACTTTACCAATAATAAGATAGAAAATTAATACAGAACTTTGCATAACACTAAGCCCTATAATCTTACGAACATAATTATCACTGGTCAACATTATAAATAAGCCACTAGTGAAAATTAGTAAGGTAAAAAAATAAAGAAGTTTTGAAAAATGTAGAAATTCAAAAAGCATATAACCTTATTATAAGAAAAAAGGAATATTATAAAATGTCCTGATAAATCTATATTAATAGACGATGCTATACTCAATTAACTTGAAGAGTTGGAGAAATGGTTAACGGTAATAGTTTGGAAATTATCGTTTATTAAGGTACGTAACCTATCTTTATAATTGCCGATGTTGCTGAAAAATTTGTTTATTGCTTCTGAAAATTGTTCAAAATTATG
>JAJIYR010000194.1 GCA_020881085.1 Rickettsia endosymbiont of Bryobia graminum
GTTTTTATATTATAAAAACATTTAAGTTTCTAAATCATAATTTAATTAAATATTTTCTTTTTGGCATTAAGGTCAATAGAATAGTACCAATTTTATAAGATGCTAAACTACGAGGAGTTTTTAAACGAATTGAATCCTTAGATATGCAAGATAATAGTACTTTAACATTTTGGCTAAAAGAGGTTGATATTTCGGTCAAGCTACTTAAAAAAGTTTTCACGAAAGAAAACGGTAGGCAAGAGACATTATATTTGATTACTAATTAGTTAAGCTCGGAAGTCTCACTTTTCTACATACTCAATCTGCTTTTAAGGAATTACATAATATGAATGCTATTACAGCTTAGTGCGTAACATGAGTTAATTTATACCATATTATATTAACATATAATGTACCTACTTCCTATGGTTTTGCTATACCTTCCATAGGTCTAATAGCAAATTCAAAACCTATAGTGTCAGTAAAGCCTATTTTTTTATAATTTGCATAGAAATTATCTACTAAAACTCTATTCTTTATTGGATACCAAAGCATAATAATAGCTCCAGCAAATCGTTTTTTTATAAGTAATATTATCAAAGTAATATGCTTTACAACATCAGCAAAATTTCCAGCATGATAAATATGTCGATAATTCATTTTACTTAATTTTATAATTCATGTGCTATTCCTTCTCCCAGTTTATTGAGCAAATCATGCGCTTCTTTTATTATATCCACATCTACTAGTTTTTTAATATATATTAATTTGTTATCAGCTTTTATTTTAGTTTGTCCTGGATATTTCATAATAAATTTACTAACTAAATCTGCAACATTAGATTCTTTGTAGAATTTAATAACAAATCCTTTATCTCCAGAATCTAAATTTTCTATAGCAAGTTTGCTGCATTTATGTTTTATTTTTACAATATCTAGTAAATTATTAAACTCGATAGGGATAGATCCGAAACGATCAATCATTTCATCTTTAAAATTTTCAATATCATTATCATCTGCTAGACTTCCTACTCTTCTATATAAGCTTAGTTTAAGAGATGAATCAGTAATATAATTATCAGGAATAAATATTGAGAGACCTAAATTAATAACTGGAACAAAATCAGCGCTTTCATTTATAGGTTCATCTTTAAGAATAGCGATTTGTTCATCTAGCATTTCTTGATAAAGCTCAACTCCTACTTCTTTTATCTGACCTGATTGCTCCTCACCTACTAAATTACCAAAACCTCGCAAATCCATATCATGACTAGCAATTGTAAAGCCAGATCCTAGAGCACAACTATTTTGCATTATTTCTAACCTCCTAATTGAATGAGGAGTCATTTTCTTGTAATTTGCTAAGGTTAAATAGGCATAACCTCGAACTTTACTTCTGCCAATTCTTCCTCTTAATTGGTATAATTGGCTAAGTCCTAAAGTATCAGATTTATGGATAATCATGGTATTAGCTTCAGCAATATCAATACCAGATTCAATAATTGTAGTAGCAACTAATATATCAAACTTTCCATTACAAAATTCATCCATTATTTCATCTATTTTACTCGGTGCCATTTGCCCGTGAGCAACTTTATACTTTAGTTCGGGTATTTTTGTGTGCAAATATCTTTCTATATCAGGAATATCTTTAATCCTTGGTACTACATAAAAACTTCTACCTCCACGAAATCTCTCTTTTAGCAAAGCATCTCTAATAATTACTTCATCAAAAGGAGTAACAATTGTTCTAACTTCTAAGCGATCCATTGGGGGGGTAGCAATTATACTAAGATCCTTTAACCCTACCATAGACATTTGTAATGTTCGAGGAATTGGCGTAGCAGAAAGAGACAACACATGCATACTAGAGCGCAAACTTTTTAAATATTCTTTTTGCCCTACCCCAAAATGTTGTTCCTCATCTATAATTAGTAATTTTAGGTTATAGAATTTTACAGCTTTGCTTAGCAAAGCATGAGTACCTGTTATAATATTTGCTTCTCCAGAACATATTTGTTCCTTAATAACTTTAGCTTCACTATTAGTAACAAGACTAGATAGTTGGACAATTTTTATTCCTAAATCCTTAAATCTTTTTAAGAAACGTAAATAATGCTGTTTACAAAGAATAGTAGTAGGTACGACAATAGCAACCTGAGGTTTGTCACTATAATTATTAGCTTTAGCAACCATAAAAGCAGCTCTAATCGCTACTTCTGTTTTTCCAAAACCAACATCTCCACAAATTAGCCTGTCCATTAAGAATTCTGAATCCAAATCATTGCTAATATCATTAATTGCATTCAGTTGATCTTCAGTTTCGGTATATTTAAATCTTTGACAAAATTCTTCGTATTCTTCAGAATTAAATTCAATAGGGTTAATTCTAGCAACTTTCCTTTTAGCTGTTATTTCTAGTAATTGTTGAGCAATTTCCGTAATACGATTTTTTAACTTAGCTTTATTCCTTTGCCAAGTAGCACTACCTAATTTGGATAACTCAGCCTCATTACTACCATATTTCTTAATTACATCAATATTTTCAACAGGGATATATAATTTATCATTATTTAAATACAGTAGTTTTAAGAAATCATGAGCTTTACCTTTAATATCAAGAGCTTCAACACCCAAAAATTGACCTATCCCATGATCTTTATGAACAATTAACTCTCCTTCATTAAGATTATCTAGCTCCAGTAGAATATTTTTAAGAGTCCTGCTAGCATTTTTAGGACGAGAACTTGTTTGCTTTTCTCCTAAAAGATCAGCAGAAGCAATAAATAAATATTTTGAGGTATAGAACCCTTGATCTAAAGGAGCTGAAACTAAATTGATTATATTGGCTTTAGCATCAGAGAAATTCTCTATCTCAAAAGATTCTCTTGAATAATTATTAATTATATTTTTAAATCTTTCTAGATTACTTTTAGATTGACAAAAGATAATAGGAATTTTTTTCTTACTATCTTCTAATATTTCAAATAATTTATCAAAAACTGTCTTATTCTCAATAAAACTAGTTGTAGTAATTTTTGCTAAAGGACGAGCATAATCTGAATTTTCTGGCACTATTAAAATAGCATTGTCCTGATTTAACAAATTTTGTACTTGCTCAATAGTGTAATAAATCTGTCTAGGAGGTAAAGCTGGGTAAAAATTATTTAGCTTAATTTTATTAGATTCTATGCGTGAATTGTAAAGATCAAAGCAATTATTTTCCTCTTCAATAATTGCTTGCAGCGATAAATTATCATAAATAATAACCGGATGATTTAAATAATCACTAAGATTATTGAAAGAATTGTAGAATAAACTAGATAAATGCTCATATCCTTGAAACTTTCTTCCCTCAATAATTGACTCATATATAGGAATACTAGTATTATTAACCCCAAAGGATTTTAAATAATTATCTCTAAAATTAACGATTGTTTCTGGATTTAGTATTACTTCATTTGCAGAATTAATTATTAACTCTTCACAATTATTAATTGATATTTGGCTATTAATATCAAATTCCTTTATTGATTCAATATGATCCCAACTAAAATTAATCCGATAGCCCTTATTGTCAGGTAAGACTATATCTACAATCTCCCCTCTTATAGAAAACTCTCCGCTATCTATAGCACTTGCACTTCTAGTATAGCTATTATGTATTAAAAATTCAGCAAGTTTGCTTGCTGTTAATTTCATTTTACAATGTAGCTTTAAAAATGATTTAGCTAAATACTCAGGTGGTGGTAATTTAGTAAGAAGATTAACAGCATTAGTAACTAGTAATTTTCTTGAGCTTTCTATTGCTAGATGACTTAAAATCTTTGCTCTTTCCGATAAAATGTTTTGATTGGGAGAAATTCGATCATAAGGAATGGTATCCAAGCTAGGGAAATATAATATATTCTTAGAATTATTACTAAAAAATAATAATTGTTTATAGCCTTCTATAGCATCTTCCTCAGTAGGATAAACAAGTAAAAGATTCTTATTAGTCTTAAAAAAATATTCATAGGCAAAAAAGCTTTTGCCACTAAGAGGTAAAAATTGTTGAGTCATTATTTTGATTTAGACTTATTGAAGAATGTCAATAATACGTAATTTAAAAAAAAATACTACTATCATCATCAAAATAATTTTAACTATAATTTGATTAAATTACTAAATTCTAAAATTTAGTAATTTAATCATCACCTTAGAATCTAAATAATCTGGAGGAGCTATTTTTTTAGTAACCCAATCATAAATATCTATATCGTTGTTATCAAGTATTAATGCAAAATCTTGTAAATCCTTGTCATTCATATTAGATAGAAATTGCTCAGCAAATTTACCAAGAATTACTCCAGTTTCTTTGCATCCTCGGTTTCTGCTTTGATAAAGAAGTTTTTTAATGAGAAAATCTCTATTGAAATAATTCATGTTACAATAGTTATAAAAAATATCTCAATATCATATTAGATAATTTGACAATTGCCAAATATGAAATATAAAATGTAAAACTTCTACTGTTTAGCACATGGATCTTGTATTAAGTTATGGTGAGCTGATATCATTTCACATACATTATTAAGCACTTATTAAACTATACTAATATAATTATTTCCTCTTCTAATAAAAAAATTTATGAACATTAAAAATATTTCTTCACTAAATGCTCATGAAATGCTACAAATAGATAGTAATACTTTAATGATTGATGTCAGAACCATTGATGAATGGAAATCAGCTGGCATCCCCAGAATTAATAAAAATCAGATAATATTTCTCAGCTGGAGGTTACTACCTGGGATGTTATTAAATAATCAATTTAAAAAACAATTTATGACAAATACCATTGATCAGAATAACGCCCTACTTTTTCTATGTCGTTCTGGCATAAGATCAAAGGAGGCAGCTGAATTTATTAGTAATTTAGGTTACTCAAATTGTTATAATATTAGTGATGGTTTTGAAGGGGGAGTTGGTGGTATTGGTTGGAAACAAAATGATTTACCATGGCAGCTCGCATGAGTATTAATAAAAATCAACTATTTATGGAAGAAGCATTAAGTCATCAAGATATATGGAAACAAGTGCTATCTGACCTTAATAAACATTACGGTGATGCCTTATATAAAAGCTGGTTTAGTAAAATAAATTTTTTAGAATCTTCCATTAATACTATTATACTTTCTACACCAACAAATTTTCTTCGTGATTGGATAAAATCAAGATATATCAGAGCTATATTGCAGTCTTGGCAATCTTATGATAAGGAGATTAAATCTGTTGAAATAGTAACCAAAGAATTATCTGAGCAAAAACAAAATATTTCTGAAACTGCTAGTAAATTAGCTGTATATGAAGAAGAAAGCGATGCTAATTCTGAAGGAATATTTTCTACTTTAGACTCACGTTTCTCCTTTGACAACTTTGTAGTTGGTAGCCCAAATGAATTAGCGTACGCAGCTTCTAGAGCCCTTGCAGAAGCAAGCAGTCCTATTGCTGAATCCAACCCCCTATTTATCTATGGCCCTCCTGGACTTGGAAAAACTCACTTAATGCATGGGATTGGCTGGTATATTAAACAAAATAACCCGAACCGGAAAGTAATTTACATGTCTGCCGAGCAATTCATGTATCAGTTTGTTAAGGCATTGCGTAATAAAGATGTTATGTCTTTTAAAGAAAAATTTCGCTCGGTTGATGTACTAATGATTGATGATATTCAGTTTATTTCAGGCAAAGATAGTACTCAAGAAGAATTCTTTCATACTTTTAATGCTTTAATCGACAATAATCGTCAGATAGTGATTTCATGCGATCGTTCTCCATCAGATCTAGATAATATAGAAGATAGAATAAAATCTAGGTTAGGTTGGGGGCTGGTAGCCGATGTTCATACTACAACTTATGAGTTAAGGTTAGGAATTCTAGAATCTAAACTTGAGCAAATGAACATTCATATTCCTAAAAATGTTATTGAATTCTTAGCAGCAAAAATAACATCGAATGTCAGAGAGTTAGAAGGGGCTCTTAATAAAGTTATTGCTCATTCAACTTTAGTTGGAAGAGAAATAACTTTAGAAAATACCCAAAATATTTTACGAGATTTACTACGTTCTAATGAAAGAATTATTACTATCGAAGATATACAAAGGAAAGTAGCTGAACGTTATAATATGAAATTATCTGATATGTCTTCCCCTAGGCGTGTTAGATCAATTGCCAGACCACGGCAATTAGCTATGTATTTAAGTAAAATGCTAACTCCTAAAAGTCTTATTGATATTGGTAAGAAATTTGGTAAGAAAGATCATACTACAGTAATGCATGCCATTAAAAAAGTAGAAGAATTATCTGATACTGATATAGAATTTCGAGAGGAATTAGAATTATTGATGAAAATCTTACAAAATTAAATATACAATGAATCAACCATTAATTAAGCGTTTATTTAATCAATGGTTGGCTTTTATACCAAAAGCTATAGTCCCATGTTTTGCAATAGCAAATTCTATTGTGTTCTATGTTGTATTTATAAAACTGGAAAAATATTCTACTATCAACAATATCGCTTGGCTTATAATACAAATAACACTCGCGATGTTTGTGTTAACTTTTATTATTCTAACTTTATTATTTAGTATCTATATTTTCTACAGGTATATTAAAACAATAAGTAGTAAATAACACTTATCTCTTATGCACTCTACTAACACCTAGAGTTTTCTCACCATTAAAATGGGGAGATAGTTGTTTATTATTTTGGATAAAATCAGTAAAATTATCTTTCGTAAACTTATACTTTGCTAAATCTTTTTGCTGAACGTCTAATCCTAACACCTCTTTAAAATCACTTTTAACCTTAGAAGGAGTAGTTGAATCATTTAATTTGACTATTAACGATTTTATAGCATTAGTATCATTTCTCACTTCATTATTTCTAGCTGTAGCAGCCAGCCTAATATAGGACTTTAAAACATCTATAGAATCTTTACTATTCCAACATTCATCAGCACAATAAGATAATAACTGTTTTGCTTTTTGATCATGATCTTGTATAGTAACTCTATTTTGCCAATTTCTTTCTTGAGCCACTTTTTTTGAAGGAATTATTTGATCTAATATTTTTTGAGAAAAAGTTTTATTTAAATTATCTTTATCATATTCTTCATATATTGATAAAAGAAATTTTTGCTGATTAAAATTTTTATCAACTTCTTTTCCTACTTGATGATTATCTAAATATTCTAAAGTTTGAAGATAACCTTTTATATGTAAGTAACTAGAATATTTCTGAGCATCATCGAAATCCATAGTAGATATTCCTTGAGTGTCTAGGGCTATCGTATTTAAAGCATTTTCTCTCAGCTCTTCATTAGTTTCATCAACTGCTTTTGTATATTTAAATTTTCCACCAACATTAGCCACCATTTTCAATAGTACATTCAAGAAAAACTTCATTATTGCAGTTGGACTATCAAAATTCTTGCCACTATATATTGCAATATTAGCATCAGAATCCATACCGCTTCCAAAAGCTAAAGCCAATACTCTCCCATTTTGTTTTGCTTTTTTAATATCTTCTATAGTTTCTAACTGCTTAATAGAATTATCATCCTTATTATCTGTAGCAAAATATTTCATGGGGATATTATCTCTATATCCACCATCAACGTAATAATTATCACCAATTTTTACAGGCTCAAATACTACTGGTATTGAGGCGGAAGCTCGACAAGCTAAAGCAATCTCAATATCTGGGGTATTATCAGCATTAAAAATTTCTAACTCTCCAGTACCTTTATTCACTGCAGTAATATACAAATCCTTAAATTTCTCTGGATCAAGTAACCTTAATAAAGCTAAATCTTTAAAAAAGATTTTCCCTTGCTGGCTACATGTTTCTCTTAATATATGTAATTCTTTACAATTAGATTGTCTTAAATTTTCTAGACGATTAGCTTGTTGTTCTAACTGTTGTTTACGAAAATCTAAGATTTTAATATTTTCTTCTAGATCCGAAGCAGGTCCTTCTTGCAAAAGTTCCTGTTCTTCTTTTTTTAATTTTTTAATCTTATTATCAACCCTAACTAATCCTTGATTACATAATTCTATGAAATCTTTATCCTTTAAATAATTAGAGACATTATTTCTAATAGTACTATCTAAAAGCTTATATAAAGGCGTACCATCTTTAGAAATTTGTACAAGACCAGCTGAAAATCCTTTGTTTCCAAGCAATTCTTTCAGATTAGTATTTTTAGAAATTTTTTCAAACTCTTCTGGTTCTATACCGCTAGCTATTACAGCTGCAGTAATAGCTCCAGCTGATGAGCCGGCAATAGCCTTAATATTTTTAATAACTCCAGATTCTTCCAAAGCCTTGTGAGCTCCTGAATAAATAGCTCCTTTTGCCCCCCCACCACTGAATACAAGGTAGTCAAAAGGTGTCTCTTGTATCTTTTGCATTTGTTGCTTTAGCTCAGTCATAATAAATATTTAAACCTATTTACGATTACGCTCTCTTCTATTACCAGAAGAATAAGAGATTAAAAATATTCCTATAGATATAGTTAAAAAAAGCGAAATAGCAAATATACTAGCTACATATACACTCTCTCTTGCAAGTAAACCTGTAGATATAGCTGATATTATTAAGAATAGAATAACATATATCCTTGCAGTCCTAATATTTTTTGCATAAGCTAAAATATTTTGTTTCTCTTTCTTATGTCTATGTTCTTGCTCTTTTTCTGCCATAGCTATCATCCTTGCTATAGTACCTGGATAAATAGATTCATATTCCTCCATTAAATCCATAGGTGGAAGAATATTTCCTAATTTTTTGCTATAGAATCTATTATTTGACTCTGTTTGGTTAGTAGATTTAGAATATCCTTTATTTAATCTATTATTGCTGCTAAAGAAGCTTTTATTATCTCTCATATTCTCTTTTTATTTCTTGAAATGCTGAGTTAATGTCTTTTTCTATCTCAATAAAATATTCAGCTAAATTTGCTTCTGATTGTTTTGTTACCGATATATTTTGATTTATTCTAAACATCTTAGTAATATCTGACATGAAGAAGAAAAAACTTCTCTTTAGGAAAGATTTCAGGTACATGGTTTATAATTCTATAAAATCATCATTAGGTATTAGAGGCTCTTCTCTGAAATTTACTGCATTATTGAATTTATTGCAACAAGTTATAAATTTTTTATCACATCCTACTGTAACTTTTGCATTTTTATGATGTTTTATATCTTCAGGAATTATTTTATCTAATATTAAAAGATTTTGAACATGCGAAATAATTTTACTATCAAATTCATCTCCTATACAAACATTACCACAAACATAATAGCCAGTTTCTTTATCTAAATTACTAATAACTATAGTTTTAGCAAAAATTTCCTTAATATTATAGTAAGTACCATGTGTAGATCTATTTACCGCACATCTCAAATCACCAAAATTAGCTCGACAATTTTTACTATAAGATTGCAGTACAGATTGGTTATAATTTTCAGTATATGGTATTAGATATAAAGTAAAATCTAAATCTCTTTTTATATAATTACTACAACTATAAGTAATAAAATGCTCAATCTTGTTTGGAAAACATTTATATATTTTTACAGTAGAATGAATAAAATCATAATGCTTCTCTATACCATTTTTTTCATAAATCCCTTCTATAATAACGTAATTTTGTCCTGAATCATTAAACACCCCTTCTTTTAATACTATCCCAGAGTTTGGAAGAAATATTTTTTGGTCAATAATAATTGGTTTATCTATTTCTGTTAGATATAAATTTTTATTATTAGCTAATGTGATATGGAAAGAATATTTTATTGATGAAAAACTCATAGCACCTCGAATAATTCAGTTTCTAATTCTACCGAGCCATCAGGATGATAGTGATAATGATAGCTATCATTATCAAACCTTGTTTCTATATCAAATAAATAGCTCGCAGTTAATATTTTTCCTTCATCAAGTGATTGATGTAAGTTAACTAAGCCAGTATTGTAATCTACTGTTCCCTCAGCACTAATACCATTGATAAAAAATTGACAGCTATCTGGAACAGGTTTAGTAATTATCCTTGAATAACTCATGACCCTATCTTCATATAATTTTATTAATTGAAATTGCTTTGTTACTCCATCACCTTTTGCAATAAATTGTTTTAATACTTGAAAATCTAGATTATCTCTAAACCGAAAGGAAAAATAAGCTCCTCGCCTGCTTCTGAAAAAAGCATTAAAAATCTTAAATTCATTAATACTAAGACGACAATTTTTAACAATATACCTTTGTCTTGAATATTCTCTATTAAGACTTCTTATTTCCCTACCTGATAAAGTTGAAATACATGATGTCGTAAATTCTGCTCTACCAATTGCAAAACTTTCAATAAATTGCGGTATTCGTATATCGTGAAAATTCATAAATTACTCTTTAATAAGGCTTTATAACTTATTGTTAATTTACTGCTAATTAGATCAGTGCTACGAGTAAAATTAACGCTGCAAGCCTTAATACTTGAGACATTATACCTATCACTTGAGTAACTGTTTGTTACTAACTTACTCATGTTACGCACTAAGCTGTAATAGCATTCATATTATGTAATTCCTTAAAAGCAGATTGATTAGCTTTTACCAATAACTTATACTTTATAGCAAAATGATTAAGCTTAGTTTTGATTTTAAGTTTCTCCAATT
>JAJIYR010000195.1 GCA_020881085.1 Rickettsia endosymbiont of Bryobia graminum
TCTTAAAATAATTTAGTAGATATAAGTTTAGATAATGTAAAACTTCTCTCTATAATTTATTCTCTATATTTTGCAGTACGCAAATTCCACTTTCCTTAGCTTGATGGCACCTTTAAGTATGAGCAGTATATTTCTATAAAAATTACTTTTAAATTAAATAATTATAGATAAAAAACTTACTTGAAATTATTTAATAGCAAGTAATATATGGTCTCTTCCCCAAAAATGCTTCCCCCAATATCTCTTCTTTAATTCTGGAAATTCTTGTTGTATTCTACGTGAAGTTCTACCTTTCGCTCTTTGTACAAAGGATATCACCCCATTTACTATCCTAATATTCATTTCCTCTGAAACTTGAGCTATTATTTCCCGAATCCTTTCTTTGATAACTTGGGTTAATACTTTATAACGGTATTTTGTTATCAATACTATGTGATACCTATTGATAATATACCGTATGTTTCCCTTTCTCATATTCTGTCATAGTCATCCTATAAAATAAGTCCTATTTACTTATTTTATATAGGATGACTATGACTTCTTCAAACTAAAGTTTCTCCACCTGAAGGTGGAGGTTTGAACCATCAGCTGGATAATCAAAAGCTACAGACTGAAAGATAGACCCTGCAAATATTAATGTAAATATTGCTATACACTTAATAAGAATGGCAAACATTTAAACCTCTATTGGCCCTTTAGTTAATCCGTTTATAAATTGTTTTAAATATGGATTATCACTGTTTTTTATTTCATCTTTAGTGCCATGCCATAGGATTTTTCCTTTATAAATCATAGCAACTTCCTTAGCAATAATATAAGCACTATTCATATCATGAGTTATAGTTACAGTAGTGGCTTTCAATTCCTCTTGCAACTTAACAATTAACTCATTAATTACATTTGCCATAATTGGATCAAGCCCTGTAGTTGGTTCATCAAGAAAAAGAATAGATGGATTACTACAAATAGCTCTAGCTAAAGACACTCTTTTTTGCATCCCCCCAGAAAGTTCTGATGGATAAAAACTTAATATTTTTGTTGATAACCCAACATCGTTAAGTTTAGATGCTGCTAACTCTTGCTTATCTTTTTCAGTTAAATTATTCAACTTTTCAGCAAAAAATGTAATATTATCCTGTATAGTTAAAGAATCAAACAGAGCTCCACCTTGAAATAAAAACCCCATTGTTTCCATAATTCTAAATCTTTCTTTAGTAGCAAGATTACTAGTTTCTACTCCGTCAATAACTATACTACCGCTATCTGGTTGCATTAATCCAATTATAGTTTTAATTAAAACAGATTTGCCCGTACCAGATCCACCAAGAATTATAGTTGAACTACTTTCTTTTATATCTAAATCTATACCATCTAGTACCATATGATTACCAAATGATTTAAATAATGAACGTATTTCTATTTTTGATTTGTTATTATTTGTCATAATTAAAAGAATAATGCGGTTAATAAGTAGTTACTACACAAAATAAGAACTGATGAGATTACTACAGCAGAAGTTGTTGCAGTTCCAACTCCCTTTGCTCCTTTATCTGAAGAATAACCACTATAACAACTTATTATTGAAATAATAAAACCAAAAACTGCTGCCTTTACTAATCCTGAAATAACATCTATCGATTCTAAATACTTAAAACTATTTATTAAATAGCTAGAACTATTAAAATCTAATTTATAAACACTTACCAAATAACCACCTAACACTCCAAGCACATCACCTACTAATACCAAACATGGTAAAGTAATAACTGCCGCTATAACTCTTGGAAATACCAAATATTTGATTGGATCTGTTGATAAGGTGTAAAGAGCATCTATTTGTTCGGTTACTCTCATAGTAGCTATTTCCGCTGCAATTGATGCTCCAACTCTTCCAGCTACCATAAGACCTGTAAGTACTGGCCCTAATTCTCTAGTTATTGATAGTACCACTACAGTAGCAATTGAGCTTTCTGCAGAAAAACGAGAAAAACCTGTATAACTCTGCAATGCAAGTACAGCACCAGAGAAAAAAGTAGTCATAGCAACTACTGGTAATGAAAAAAAACCTATAAATGTGAACTGTTTAAAAATTAAGCCATAATATATAGGACGTGTAAAAATACTTCTCATTACTGAAAAGGTGAATATAGAAAATTCGCCTACATTCCTAGCAAACTCTAAAGTACGTCTGCCAAATAAATTAACTATTTCAAAAATCATTTTTATATATTTTTTTATATCTATTGCCAATATTAGTTAATATTTCATAACTAATGGTATTTATTATATTAGATATTTTATCAGGAGTACAATTATTCCCGATAATCTCAACTTCTTTTCCTAGAAAAACTTGGCCTGGTGGTAGATCAGTGACATCAATAGTAATTAAATCCATTGATACTCTACCAACTACTGGGCATTTATATGAATCAATGAATACTTCTCCATTATTACTTAAAGCCCTAAAATAACCATCAGCATAACCAAGTGGCAAAGTAGCAATCAAACTCTTACGAGTCGTTTTAAAAGTCATATTATAACCAATATAATCTTCTGCTAACAATTCCTGTAATTGAATTATTGGAGCAATCAACCTAACTGGATTATGCATAGGATTTTCGAATGAATTCCCTAACGGATTAATACCATATAATGCTGCCCCAGGGCGTATTAGATCGAAATGATATTCTTTTCCTAAAAATACACAACTAGAATTAGCTAAACTAGCTTTAATTTTTGGAAAAAAGCTTAAGTAATGCTTAAATTTTAGCAATTGTTGTAAATTATAAGGACTTTCCTTTATCTCTGATTCTGATAAATGACTTATAATATACAATAATTTCAGTCCAGATAATAATTCAGGATTATCTATTATATAGTTTAAGTTCTTTTCTGACATACCTAAACGATTCATACCAGTATCAATATGAATAGCGCAAGGTAGTAACTTGCTATAAGACTTAGCATATCCTTGCCAAATCTCTAATTGTTGTAAATTATTAATAATAGGTATTAAGTTATTATTATTAAATTCTTGAATATCATTATAAAACACTCCATTAAAAACAAAGATATTAGAATCTTTTTTTGTTAAAACTTTACGTAAAGCGATGGCCTCATCAATAGTAGTGACAAAAAAATTTCGACAATTTTCTGTTTCTAAGGCAGGAGCTATAAAATTAGCACCAAGCCCGTAACTATTAGCCTTTACTACCGCAGATACTTCTGAATTTTGACAAAGTTCAGAAATAATACGATAATTAGCTCGAATTTTTGCTAAATCTATCTCAAGCGTACAATGACTAAAGTGCATAAATCGAAAAATATTCTTATAATAATTAAAATTACTTATACGCCACTTTTTCTTAAAAATATAGAGGAGTATTTAACGTTTTTTAAATAAAAGTAATCCCCGCCGCAAGCAGCGGGGTATTTTAGAAGAAAGCTAGCTGATGATCCTCATGCAGTTTCTTATATTCCATGCCTTGGTTTTTTACATATTTTCCTATCATATTCTCATTTCCATGCTTACCTACCGTACTAGTAAAATATCCATCAGTCCAAAATTCTCCACCCCATAATTGTTTCTTTACCTGTGGACACTGTCTAAATATTTGACGAGCTGTAACACTTTTAAGTGTAGGTACTATTTTTGTCACGCTATAGGTTGGTACAGATTGTACTAAAAAATGACCATGATCGTCATCAATCCCTATTTATAAAGATATTATTTGATAGATCTTTTCTATCTCTAAAGATACTTCG
>JAJIYR010000196.1 GCA_020881085.1 Rickettsia endosymbiont of Bryobia graminum
TCGTCAAATATTTAGACAGTGTCCACAGGTAAAGAAACAATTATGGGGTGGAGAATTTTGGACTGATGGATATTTTACGAGTACGGTAGGTAAGCATGGAAATAAGAATATGATAGGAAAATACGTAAAAAAACCAAGGTAAGGAATATAAGAAACTGCATGAGGATCATCAGCTAGCTTTCTTCTAAAATACCCCGCTGCTTGCGGCGGGGATTACTTTTAATTTACTTAACTTGACGGTGCCACTTGAAATTAAAAAATCCTATATTATTTTTTAACTAAACTAATTAATATATAATTAATAAATTTTGCCTATGATTGATTATACTACTAGTACACATACTACTTCTAAAACTTATGATAAAGGTCTAAGACAATTTATGTTAAAGGTTTATAACCTTATGGCTGTAGCTCTTTTGTTAACTGGTAGTGCGGCTATTTTCACAATTTCTTGGACACCACTTGCAAATTTAATGTTTAACACTGCTTGTGGCTCTATTATTGCTTTTGTTCCTCTAGCTATTGCTCTATATTTTTTCTTCGGCTTTTCTAAATTATCTATCCAATCAGCTCAAGCTTTATTTTGGATATATGCAGTTCTAGTAGGCATGTCTTTATCGTACCTATTTCTTATTTACACTACTATCTCTATTGCTCGAACTTTCTTTATCTGCGCTTCTGTCTTTGGTACGATGAGCTTATATGGATATAACACTAATAAGGATCTTACTTCTTGGGGCTCTTTTTTTTTAATGGGACTTGTCGGTTTACTGCTTACTTCACTTGTTAATCTTTTCTTACAAAGTTCTGCTGTATATTTTGCTTATTCTTTTTTAGGAGTAATCATCTTTATTGGACTAATAGCTTGGGATACCCAAAAAATTAAATCTTTCTACTTCATTAATACTGATAATAACTTGGCACAAAAAATGTCTATTGTCGCTGCTTTTAACTTATATCTAGATTTTATTAACCTATTTTTACATCTTATTAGATTCCTAGGAAAATCTAGACGCCAGCAATAATGACTTGAATTTTTCTATTCTAAAAACTATATTTAATTTAGAACATAAATTTATTACATAGATCTATAATAACTGTATATGTTCTTGTTAAATCCGAGTAAAGGAAGGTAATTATGTTATACAACAATATTAAGTTATATTTGCTAACTGGCATTACTATTATATTATTGGCAAATCCAATCATGGCATCTGAGGATCCAAAAGCCTCAAACAGTAATAATTATAATGTTTATTTGCGTCATCCATTTGACTTGATGCATCGGCCTTTTTCTGCTTTTGATCACTATGTGAATAGTATATTTAATGATAGATTATTTATCTCTGCATCAGATTCTATAAAAAGTAAATTCATTACCCAAGACAAACAGTATATTCTAATCTTGGAAGTACCAGGATATGATAAAAATAATATTAAACTTAAAGCAAATAATCGGAAGCTTTTCATTGAAGGCAAAATTGATGAGACAAAAGCAGATAATACCACTGATCATTTAAAGAAAAACTTTAATTATGTAATATCTTTATATGATGATGTGGATCAAAAGGCTATTGAATCGAAGTTAAAAAATGGCATCTTAACTATTACTTTACCTAGAATTGAAATCAAAGATCAAGATGCTAAAGAAATACCAATTCAATGAAGAGTATGAACAATAATTATTTTTACTTATTTAACTATTGTTAAATACTGAAACTTGTTAAACTTTAATAGGAGGTTTTTATGTCTTTTAATGTACCACGTATTAGAAATAAATCAGAACTACAAAATAATTCAAGTAAAAGAAGTTATATTAATGATATCTTTAATAACTTTTTTAATGAAATAGCTTCATGGCCTTCTTCTTACAATGACAGAATGCTATCACCAAAGACTGATGTTATGGAAAATGACTCTGAGTATAATTTAGAAATGGAATTACCAGGCATTACACAAGATAATATTGATCTTAAAATAGATAGCAACATCCTAACTATTGAAGGTAAAAAAGAACGATCTTCTGAAAAGAAAGATCATAATTATCATATGCAAGAACGATATTATGGCTCTTTCTATCGTTCTATTAGTTTACCATCTAATATTGATGAAGAACATATAGCAGCAAAATTTAAGGATGGTATCTTATCTATTAAGATACCTAAAAAAGAACAAAGTAAAGCTAAAAAAATTAAAGTAATTTAAACACTATATTATATCTAATAGTAGAACCCAGAATATGGGTTCTACTTAAATAGTATAGTTGTTCATTCTTAAGTAGAGAGAGGTAATTATGGTTAGTAATGGCAAGTTATACACTAAAGTCATGGAGAAACTTCACTTTGAACCAAGACTTGATGATACAAATATTACTGTCGCAATAAAAGGCAATCATGATATCGTAGTATTAGGACTTAGCATTACCCATAAGTTTTTATGTCCTGATACCAACTAAGATCTTGTAATCATTAACCATATTCATCAACCTACTCCATCCACGCCACAGGCTTATAATACCAGGCGGATGATCACGATTTCTACCTATATACCCACCTAATTAAGCAATTAATTTAATTGTCTCTTGAGCTGATAATTTTCTAAGTAGATTAGCACCATTATTAAATTTCCGAACAAAATGGGCCAAAAATTTGTCTTCTGGTAAGCTACCAGTTTTACTATCAACAATTAAACAAAGCAAATCAGCCTCATTAATCGCTTCAACTGTTTGCTGCATCATTCGATTTTCTAATTTACCATCTTCAGGTTCTTCTAAACCAGGTGTATCAATTATAGTAAAAGCAAAT
>JAJIYR010000197.1 GCA_020881085.1 Rickettsia endosymbiont of Bryobia graminum
TACGAGGATCCATATTAAATCTCTTTTGGCTATATTCCTCGCCGCTTGCGGCGTAATATGGAGTAATGAGCAAATATATACTCAAAAGTCATAATGTTACGGTACCGGTGTATCACATGGTATTTCCAGTAAACTATCGCCGAGCATTGTTTGACGTATCTGTTGATCAAGTATTACGAGAAGTATGTTGAGAGATAGACAAGAGATATCTAATAAAATTTTTAGAAATAGGGGGTGATGACGATCATGTCCATTTTTTAGTACAATCTGTACTTTTGTCTCTACCCATCTTTTCAGCTAGTTATCTAGAGCTATATCCCATGTTATGAAAGGCGTATATTTTGACTTTTTCATCTAGCGTTAAGTTAGCCATAATAACTATATTTTTTTAATTAAAAATTATTATTTCTGGCTTACTTAATTCTAGAACTTCCCGATTAACCATGTCGTTTTGAGAGAAAAAGTCAATTAAAAACTAAAAAATAAAAACTGCTATAAAAAGCATTAGGGGATTTTGATAATCACTAATATAATTGAACTATATTAAATTATTTAGAATAAGAATAAATGACTCTATTGATAATAATCATTATAGCTGTAATGATAGGATTTTCTGCTTTTCTCTCTGGTATTGAAACTGCTATCACAGCATCTTCTCCAGGTAAGATACAGAAACTTAAGACGAAGAATGTTAAGATAGGGGACATATTACAAATTCTTAAGAATAAAGAAAAAGTAATTAGTACACTATTAATAGTTAACACCCTTATCAATACTGTCTGCACTACAATTTCTACTGGAATGTTCATCTATTGGTTAGGAGATAATGGTACATTTGTTGCTTCTGCAGTGATGGCTTTTGTAATAATAATTTTTGGAGAAGTAATTCCTAAAGCTATTGGAGTGGCTAAGCCAGAGCAGTTAGCTTTATTTGCTTCACCTTTTATTGCCATCCTTTTAAGAATTTTTAAACCAATTAATTTTGCTTTTGCAATTATTATTAAGATATTTTGCTTTATTTTTCGTATTAATTTACGACAAGCTGTATCAGCGACTGAAGAGGTAAAAGGCGTTATTGAACATTATCATACTGAAGGTAACGTAGATAAAGATGATCGCGATATGTTAGGTAGTATATTGGATATTAGGCAAATGACTGTATCTGAAATAATGATTCACAGAAGTAATATAGTTGCTATTAATTTGGATTTATCAAAAGAGCAGATAGTAAAAAAAGCGCTGTCTTGCCAACATACAAGAATTCCTTTATGGAGGGACACGCAGGATAATATAATTGGAGTACTACACAATAGAGATTTGGTTAGATCTCTTAGTGAAAATAATAATGATATAACTAAGATTAATATTGAGGAATTAGTAAATCATCCATGGTTTATACCAGAAAATGCTTTAGTAACTCATCAGCTTCATGCTTTTAGAGAAAGAAAAAATCATTTTGCTTGTGTTGTTGATGAATACGGAGACTTACAAGGGATTATTACTTTGGAAGATATTTTAGAAGAAATAGTTGGACCAATTATTGATGAGCATGATTATCATCTTGATACAATTATTAAAAAATCAGAAACGGAATTTATTATTGATGGATCTGCAACTATCAGAGATGTTAATCGTGAATTAAACTGGAATTTATCAGATGAGGATGCTAATACTATAGCTGGTTTAATTATCCATAAACTTGAACGTATTCCTAACCAGGGGGAGTCTGTTGAGGTATTTAATTTAAATATAGTTATCATTAAGAAAATAGGTAATAAAATTGGGAGTGTAAAAGTAACAGTTCTTCCGAATATAGATTCTACACGTGATTAGCAATATAGGTAATTGTTTTCAAATATGTTCAATAGTTTTTAGCGTATTGGCTATTGTTACTGTATTATGTTTAGGTCAAATTGCTTATTTAGCCTCTTTTCTCAAGGTAAAAATAATGTCATTCCTGCGTAGGCGGGAACTAAGTAAAGACTATAGTCATTCCGGCCTTGATCCGGAATCTCATGAGATCTTCAAGCAAGTTCAGGATGACAGTTATATATCTCTGAATTTCCGCCGCAGCTTGAATGACATAAAGCATGAGAAACTGCCCATTATATTTTTTTCTTTAAGTTTTATATCAACATTGCTAGCTTTCTTGCTATTGGTATATGGCTTTATTATATCAGATTTTTCTATTCAGAACGTATTTCTGAACTCTAGTACATTAAAACCTTTAATGTTTAAAATTGCTGCTAGTTGGGCAAGTCATGAAGGATCAATTTTATTATGGTTATGTTTATTACAGTCAGTAGGTTTTAGTTATGTTTTTTTACTTAATTATTATCAGTTAAATCAAGATTGTAAAATAGCGATAATCATAACCTCATCTATTTATATATTATTTAGTATTTTTATTTATTTTACATCTAATCCATTTATAGGGCTATCATTTAAGCCAGCTCAGGGACTTGGTTTAAACCCTATGCTTCAAGATATTGCCTTAATTATTCATCCACCCATATTGTATTTGGGTTATGTTAGTTATTTAGCGCCTTTTACTATTGCTTGTACTATTTTACTAAAATCAAAAATTGAATATACAGATCTCAAAATAATTAAATTATTTGCTAATGTGGGAATATTATTCTTAACTTCAGGAATAGCTCTTGGGTCATGGTGGGCGTATAGAGAGCTTGGTTGGGGTGGTTTTTGGTTTTTTGATCCTGTAGAAAATATTTCTCTGTTGCCGTGGCTTACTGGTATCATATTATATCATTCTATTATCATAACTATTAAGTATCAAAAGATGCAAAGTTGGGTCATATACATATCTATAATTACTTTTTTAACAGCGATATTTAGTACTTTTTTAGTACGTTCTGGGCTTATTACATCAATTCATTCATTTGCTTTATCACAAGAGAGAGCAATATATATGTTAGTTATTTTTACCATTATTGCCATACCTACATTAATTTTAATGGTTATGAAAAGCAAAATGTTAGATATTTCTATGGTTACTAATGATTTAATTCCTTCTTCTCAATCAAAATTTGTAATAATAGGGGGGTGGTGTTTTTTAATATCATTTATGGTTTTACTATATGCAACTAGTTACCCAATAATTTATGATATATTGTACCAAGAGTCTATTACTATTAAGGAAAAGTTCTTTATTAATAATTTTGTAATTTTCCTTATTCCAACAATTTTATTAGCTGGCTTAAGTAAGGCGATAAAAAAGAATATAGCAATATTAATTATTTCTCTAATTATTACTGTAATTAGCTCAACAAAAATCTTATATGGTTTTATTTCTGCAATTGTAACTATGTTTTCTGTTTTTTTAATAATGCAAAATTGTTATTCATTTTTAAAAAAAAGTGGAAAGAAACTAAATATAGCAAAAATTCTAGGGCATTTAGGGTTTGGTTTATTAGCCCTATCTATTGTTCTTAACTCAGTATTGCAAAGTGAAATTGATTTTATAGGTAAAATTGGAGACAAAACTGAAACAGAAAATTTTATTGTTACCTTAAAAGATATTCGAGTTTCAGCAGCACAGAATTATTACCGTCAAATAGCAGAATTTTGGATTGAAGATAAGAAAAAAAATAATCTCACTATACTAACACCTGAAAATAGATTGTATATAATAGAGCAGCAATTATCACAAGAAAGTAATATATATTCTTATTTAACATATGATCTTTATGCGGTATTAAATCAAATTGACGGTAAGACAATTCACGCCAAAATATATTATAAGCCAATGATGAGCCTGATCTGGATATCAATTATGCTTATAGCCGGTGGATTTTTGATTGGAATTTTTAATGGGAAGGAAGAAAAAGAGGTGGTATATATTTAAGGGTTAATTATTAGGATGCAGGGCTTGAGTGGCTCGGTCATCCAGAAAAGTACTAACACAATGTCATGCTGAATTTATTTCAGCATCTCTCTTAATGCATAACAGATCCTGAAATAAGTTCAGGATGGCCGTAATAAAACTGGTTATGTAGGTTTGTTAAAATCAAACTGACTTGCCATAACAATTTTCTTTAAGCATTAATATTCCACAGAACTAACAGGGAAGTAAATCCATCTTAACTAATTGCTTCCATGAGTCTGTAGGGCATAATTTAGGTTTATTAGCTGGTAGGCAATAATATTGGAAAGTGTCTTTATGCTTAGTACCAAGGCATTTGTTAAAATCTTTTACCATTAAAAACTCATGTTACGCAGTGAAGGTTGAAAGAAGAGAGAAATTGCTATAAAAAAGGAGAGAATAAAATACAATCTGGGTAATAAGAATTGAAAGAGAATAAGCCTCCTAAGGGAGAAGAAGCGATAAACAAATTTTTAGGTAAAATCGGCAATTATAAAGATAGTTTACATACCTTAATAAACGATTATTTCCAAACTATTACCGTTAACCATTTCTTCAACTCTACTAGTTACTTGACTAAATTAATTATATTAGAATGGCAGAAGGATTTGTATATTTGGTAGCAATTATGGCGTTCACCCGACACAAATACAAGCATGGAAGACAAGAGGTATAGCAAAAAAGTCATCCCCGCCGCAAGCAGCGTGGTAGGGTCTGTCAGATTTTTTGTGGTAAGTACGTTTTCTCCATTTGCGCAAGTTGGTAAATTCGAATCACAAATTATGGCAAGTTGATTTAAAGCCATGG
>JAJIYR010000198.1 GCA_020881085.1 Rickettsia endosymbiont of Bryobia graminum
TCTTTAGAAATTTGCTTTATCTTCTCTATAAACTCATTCCTTAAACCAATATCCCTTTTGGGATGCAAATGAGTTTTTTTTATAAGTGTAGCCTAATAGCTTTCTATAATAATTTATTCTAGTTCTTTGTAATCTATTACCTAATATAATACTTAATTCTTTAGCTGTTTTATCATGATTATTGATAATTAATTCTTCAAATTCTTTGAGTGTTATTCTTACATTATAACCCTTTGCTGGACCATAAGGTTTTGCTTTAATATCTCCTGTCTCGTATTTAAGCGCTTTCCATCTATATATCGTGTTACGACCTATATTAAATATTTTACATGCTTTAACAATTGAAAGACCATCATCTAGAGCTTTGAATAGTTTTGTTCTTAAATCGTAACTGTAACTGCTTGCCATAATTTATTTCCTATTAATTTATACCATATTATATTAACATATAATGTACCTACTTCCTATGGTTTTGCTATAGAGGATAGTTTTTTAAATCAATAAAAGTTGTATCAGCTCCTAAATTTTTGGCAATTTCTAAGGCATTGAGAGCAAGTATTTTATTTACTGATTCTTTGCGGCTACCTGCCATAAAAAGAAATTTAGGCTTTCCAGTTGTATCACTCTTTTGAGCTTTCTGTTCTGTTGCAAGACTAAGATTAGCAGTTAAACTAATTATTAATGCTGATATTAAGTGGAGGATTTTCATATATAATTATTATTAGTTTATTTTCCGAATAATACATCTTATTAATAGGTTATCAATGTCTATTTTTAGACAATAATTAAGTATTAATTAAGCTCTTTAACACCAGCTTTGGCAAACAATTTTATTTGTAAATGTGATGTAGTAGAAATATTAGCATTTTCTGCTAATTGATTAGCGTTTATCAAAAGATCAGTATCTCTAGCTAAGTCAGCAAAGAAAAATCTTATTTCACCACTTTGTTTTGTTCCTAATATTTCTCCACTACCTCTTAATAAGAGATCTTGTTCAGCTATATAAAATCCATCACTACTATTTCTCATTACCTCGAATCTTGATTTAGCAACTTGGCTTAGTCTTTTAGGGTTATATAATAGAATACAATGGGATTGTAAATTGCCACGACCTACTCTTCCTCTTAATTGGTGTAGTTGAGCTAAACCAAACTGTTCAGCATTTTCTATAATTATTAATGTTGCTTCAGGTACATCGATACCTACTTCAATAATAGTAGTGGCAACTAAAATATGAATATCCTCATCTTTAAATTTCTGCATAATAAAATCTTTTTGATCATTTTTCATTTTACCATGGATAGAAGAAGTAATATTTGGATAGATATTTTCAATGCTAGCTAAGCGGGTAGTTACGTCAATAAACTCTATATTAGAATTTTCTTCATTTTGATCAATAAGAGGGCAGATCCAATAAATTTTCTCTTTAGCTTGTAGTTTTTTATCTAAAACTGTAACTAGTTCATTTAATTTTTGTATGGGTATTACGCTAGTAGTAATAGGTAGACGATTCTTTGGTTTGCTAATTAATTTAGAAACAGCCATATCTCCAAACATTGTTAAAGTAAGACTTCTAGGGATAGGTGTTGCAGTCATTACCAATACATCAGGACTAGAAGCTTTATTAATTAAATCTAAACGTTGTTGTACACCAAATTTATGTTGCTCATCGATAACTATATAACCTAAATTTTTAAAGATTACTGTTTCTTGAAATAAAGCATGAGTGCCAATTAAAATGTCAATATTACCATTTTGCAAATCCAACAAAATTTTTTTTCTTTCTTTTAAGGGTAATTTACCGGTAAGTAATTCAAGCTTTATATTAATTCCTTTTAGAGCTTTAAGAAAAAATTGATAATGTTGATTAGCAAGCAAATCAGTTGGGGCCATTATTGCAGTTTGAAAACCATGTGGTATAACATTAACCATTGTCATTAAAGCTACTATAGTTTTTCCTGACCCAACATCTCCCTGTAGTAGACGCATCATTTCATGATTTAATAATTGATCTTGCTCAATCTCTGAGATTACTTTTTTTTGATCATCTGTTAATTCAAATCCCAAATTTTTAAGGATAGATTTTTGTACTTGCTCAGATTTATGAAATGAGTTGCCCGGTTTTTCTTGTATTGTGCTACGAATTTGTTTTAATGCTAGCTGGTTAGCTAATAATTCTCTTTCAGCAAATCTTCTTAAGGTTAGAGATCTTATTTCTTCTATATTATGAAAGTCAGTGTGATAAAAATGTAAAATTTTTAAATCATCTAACAAATCCTTAATATAATTTCTAAGATCTTGAGTAGCTTCTGGAATATTGCCATAGGCCTGTTCTAGCAGAGTTATAGCTTTTTTTATATAAGAATAGAGTTGTGAATTTATTATACCATATGTTAAAGGATATATAGGTTCCACTTGATTTGAAGAGCTATTATTAAATATAAATTCTGGATGATTTATTTGCGGAAGATTATTAGGTGAAACCTGTACCTTACCTTTAATTATATATTTACTGCCTATTTTAAGTTTATTTAAAATAAAAGTTCCAGGTCGATTAAAAAATACTAAGAGAATAAAACCCGTGTCATTAGATACTAAAATTTTTATAGGTTTAGTTCTCCTAGAAGGAATAAGTAAATCTTTAATTTCTATAGAGGTTTGGATTAATTGGCCATTTTGTAATAAAGACAAATTAGGTTCAAGTAATTTGAGTTGATATGAAGTAGGTTTATGAAACAATAAATCTCGGAGAGTAAATATTTCTAATCTTTTAAGTGACTCAACAATATTATCACCAATACCTAGCAATTTAATAGGTGAGTCACTAAAATTATTAATATCTAACAGGGGCATAGATAATTCTGTAAAGCGCTATTATATAAAAATTAACAATATTTTTTTAGTTATAATAAATTAACTATAACATATTGATATTCGAGCTTATTTTAATTTTTTGAAGCTAAAGTAAACCAAAATATCTACTTAAAAAAATATATTTTGTACAAACACCTTTTAACTCCTGTTATTATCAGCTCTCCAAGGTAGAAATTACGCGAATTTTGATAGTTTTTTAGTAGTGATTATAGAACTTTAAATTTATACTTATTAGTTGTCAAATAACTATATCTTAAAACTCTATAGCACTAAGATATTTCTCTCATCCAATAAGAAAGAGTTGTGTAGTGCTATGGAGAGCTTAATATATTAGTTATGCTATACAAATACAATAAGTATAGTTACCCAAAATATCTTAAGTTATAGCTGATCTTAAGATATTTCTGAGATAATAACATAAATCTAATGACTAAAAATATCTATATTATTCCATCCCATCAAATCTAAGTTAGCTCTAGCAGGTAAAAATTTGAAAATTTGTTTAGCAATTTCCAATCTATTTTCTGCTATTAACATTTCCTGTAAAATAGAGCGTATTTGATGAAGATATAGTACATCTTTGGCTGCGTATTCTTTCTGCTCATCTGTTAAATCTTTAGTTCCCCAATACGAAGATTGTTGTTGTTTAGAAATCTGAATAGAAAGAAGTTCACGACATAATTCTTTTAATCCATGAAAATCTGTATAAGTTCTAACTAATTTTGAAGCTACTTTAGTACAGAAAATATTTTCTAAATCTATACCCAGATATTTTTTTATTGCAGCTAGGTCAAATCTTGCATAATGGAATATTTTTTCTCTATTTTTATCAAGAAGTAATTTTTTTAAATTTGGTGCCGCATAATTTTTATCAATAAAATTTACTAAACATGCATCTCCATTACCGTTACTCATCTGTAAGACGCATAATCTATCTCGATCTAAATTTAAACCCATGGTTTCAGTATCAATGGCAATGTCTCCTTCAAGATTAAAATCTTGAGGAATATCGTTTTGGTAGACAATAATATTCATAGAACCTAATTTTTTATTTTTAAAGAAGCAGAAGTAAAAACTTGCTCATTTGGTAGAGCCATTCCAAGGATTCTTCTAGCTTCTTGGTCAAGCATATCTTTATCTAAGGATTCTGGTCTAAGTAATTTAACTCTATGCTCTAATTCAACCCTTTCCGCTTTCAAGCTATTCAATTCGCTGTACGCTTTTTCTAGCTGTCTATTTAATGAGAAATAGGCAATAATTCCTCTATTACCATAAATTGAATGAAAAACAAAATAGGCAAGTAATAAAAATAAGAAGATATTAAGAATCGTCTTTTTTGACTTTCTAAGTGAATTAGTAAAATATATATAATTCATAAATTATAATAGTACTAATAATAATATTAGGGGGGCTGTTAAAATGATACTATCAAATCTATCTAAAACACCCCCATGTCCTGGTATTATACTACCACTATCTTTGATAGTAAATTTCCGTTTAAAATATGAGACAAATAAATCGCTCATCTGTGCTATTAGTGCAAGGAAAATACTAGCTATAATTAAGCAGCTTGTTGCTAGGAAATAGTCTGTAGGTAGCTTAAACCCTGGTATTAGGCTTAATAAAAATGATGTAATACCGCTGCTAAGAATTCCTATTATTAAACCACTCCACGTTTTGTTAGGGCTAATTTTCGGAGCAAGCTTTGATCCTCCTATGCTTTTTCCTCCAAGCATAGCAAATGTATCAACAGAAGTTATAATGGAAAAATATAATAATAATAACCACCTATTATCTTCATTAGATCCCACTATTATTAAAGATATTATGGGAATAGGAATAATTATCAATCCTAATAGTACATGAATAATAGAAGATTTAGTCATTTGGTACCATTCATAGAGCATTCCTATAGCCACTAATATTATTAGCAAATAGAATGATGATTTACTAAACATTATTGCTATAATACATATAGGCGCCATTACTAAAGCTGATAATGTTCTAACTAGTAAGTTAGATTTTTTCTTACCTTGTTCCAAAAGTTCTCTTCCTTTTTGAATAATTGTCTATAGCTGCTACTATGTCATCTTTATTGATATCTGGCCAGTATTTATCTGTAAAATATAATTCGGCATAAGCGGCTTGCCATAATAAAAAATTACTTATCCTAAATAATCCGCTAGTACGAATTAATAAATCAACATCAGGCATTTCCTTGTCATATAGGTAATTTTTAAACTCTTCTTCATTAATAGTATTTATTCCAGAGTCTATAATTTTTTGACAGGCATCGATAATTTCTGCTCTAGCGCCATAACTAAAAGCTATGCATACAGTTATTTTGGTATTATGTTTTGTTAATTCTGTAGCAGTATAAATTTGTTTTTGTAAAGTTTGAGTTAATTGATTAAGCCTACCAATAACTTTTATTCGTACACCATTTTTATGCAACGCATGTGTTTCATTTTTTAAATAATATTGTAATAATTTTAGTAAAAACGTAATTTCTGCTTTTGATCTATGCCAGTTTTCTGATGAAAAGGCATAAAGAGTTACGTAAGGTATGTTTAATTCTACTAAATTAGGTATTAATTTTTTTAAATTACCAGCTCCAGCTTTATGTCCTTCAGATTTAGGCAAATCTTTACTTAAAGCCCATCTTGCGTTACCATCCATTATTATGGCTAAGTGATTTATTTTGTTTATTGTAGTCATTTAAAAACTAAAATTTAAGTTATTCTTCAATAAATTATATTGTCCTATGAAAATTTAGGTATAATAATTCTAATTAACAATCCGCCTAGATCTTTACTGTCTTGTAGTAATATTGTTCCATCATGATCAAGAATTATTTCTTTAGTGATGGCAAGACCAAGGCCTACATTCCCGGAGCTATTAAGAGAACGAGATTTATCGGATCTATAAAATGGCTTAAATACTAGTGGCTTTTCTTTATTAGATATTCCAGGGCCATTATCTTCGATTTTTATTACTACATTGGTAGAAGCAGAATATACAGAAATTTTTATTTTTGTAGAATATTTTATAGCATTATTAATTAAATTTGTTAGAGCTCTCTCGAAATTATTAGGTTTAATTTTAGTCTGTATGTTTATTTCTTTAATAACCAATTTAATATTACTAGATGACCATTTATTAACTATGGTTTTTAACCAGTTTGGGAAGTTGATTGATTGATATTCTTCTCCGTTTTCTCCTTTGGCAAAATCCAGATATGATTTAATCATTTGCTGCATTACTTCTATATCTTCTCTTAGACCTTCAGTATCTTCTGATTTATCCATTAATTCCAATTGCAATTTCATTCGAGTTAAAGGGGTGCATAGATCATGGGAAATCATAGCAAGCATTCTTGTTCTTTTAAGTACTTGTTTCTCAATACGTTCTTTCATCTTGAGAAAAGCGATACCAGCTTTTCTTATTTCTTTTGCTCCTGAAGGTTTAAAATTATTTATCGATCTAACTCCGCGTCCAAACTGATCTGCTGCATCAGCTAAAGACAGAATAGATTTAATTTGATTTCTAGAGAAAATTAAAGAAATAGAAATTAGAGAAACAGATAAAAATATTAACCATAAAACAAAAATATAAGAAGTAGGATTCATTAATAATTTTGTTGGAAATGATACTATTAATAAACCTTGCGTTAACTGAAAATATACCTCGATTTTTCCTGTAGTGTTAATTTTTATAATATTCTTTTTATTAATTTTTATATCTATAATATTTTTTAAAATACCTAATTCTTCACTAATTTTAGGTTGGATTTTAGGCATTGTAGAGCCTTTAAGAAATCTATAGGATAGATTTAAATAATTTGTTTCAGGGGTATTTGTTGCAAGTAAACTATTTTGCTCAAATAAGGCGCTGATTTCATTAGCAATAATATTGCTTGTATAGTATGAAACATTATACCAATGTCTATCATAAAATAAGAATACTGCTAAAATTTGTCCTATTAAGGTAGGTATGGTAATAATCAGAATAAATCTAGCTAATAAAGTGTGTGGGAATAATTTACGTATAAATCGCATATCCGCCATTTCGAATAGTTCGTAAATATTTTGGCTCTTTAGGATTATCTTCAATTTTACTTCTTATTCTAGTGATTTTTACGTCAATAGACCTAGGGCTTATTCCTCCCATTAATTTTGATAAATCTTCTCGTGAAAATATTTGTCCACTATTCTCTAATAGTAGCTCTAGTAATTTTTGTTCTGTAGAACTAAGTTGGACAGGTTGGTTATTTTTTTTAAATTCTTTTGAACTAAAATTATAGTAATTATTACCGAAATATTTAACCGTAATATTATTTGGATTATTCTGCAAGTATGTATTATTTTTTCTAACCAAATTATTAATTCGGAGCAATAATTCTTTAGGCTCAAAAGGTTTTGTCATATAGTCTGACGCTCCTGATTCCAAGCCTTTAACTCGATCGCTTGCTTCTGATAAAGCTGTTAGCATAACGATTGGTATGTTATTGCCAGTGGACCTAATAATACTTGCAAATTCTAAACCAGTAATATTTGGTAGCATAACATCTAAAATAATTAAATCATAGGTGAAGGAATTTAATAATTGCTTGGCTTCTGTAACATTAATTGCTACAGAAACTGAAAAATCATTATTTTGTAGAAATTGCTGCAAAAGTTTTAGTATTCTGATATCATCGTCAACTACAAGAATGTTAAGTTTATGGTTTAGCATAATTTATGTTAATTCTTCTAGGATATAAGTAAGGCTATTCTAACTGAATAGCAATTCCTTGACAATGATTGATCAGTAAAATATATGACTTTAGATAATAAAAATGCAGCAAACCTTAACCAGTCACCAACATATATTTGGATTAATGGTAAGTTCGTAATATTTGATGAAGCAAAAATACATGCTTTGACTCACAGTTTGCATTATTCTGGGGCGGTTTTTGAAGGAGAAAAAGCTTATAATGGTAAGGTTTTTAAATTAGAAGAGCATACAAATAGGCTGATAGAATCAGCAAAATCTTTGGGCTTAAATGTACCATATAGTTACGAAGAGATTATAAAAGCTCACCAATTGCTTATAGAAAAAAATAATATCAAGAATGCTTATATTCGACCATTAATTTGGCAAGGTAGTGAATCAATAAACATAACTAATTCAGTTTTATCAGTTAATTTACTGATTGCTTCAGTACCATCACTTTATAGACCCTCAGAGCCATTAAATTTGCATATTGCACGTTGGCGTAAGCCTCATCCAAATTCTCTCCCGCCCCAGTGTAAATCAGCTGGTCATTATAATATGGCGATTGTTTGTCAAAAAGAAGCTAAAACCTTGGGTTTTAAAGACGCAATTATGTTAGATTGGGAAGGTTATATAGCGGAATGTACTACTTCAAACATTTTTTTTGTTAAAGATCTTCAGCTATTTACCCTTATTGCTGATAGATTTCTAAATGGTATAACACGCCAAACTATCATCGATCTTGCTTATGAATCAAATATTCAAGTTATTGAAGAAAGGATAAATCTTGAAAGGCTAGCTGAATTTTCAGAATGTTTTGTCACTGGTACTGCTATAGAAGTTAAAGAAGTGAAATCGATTAATTTTGATGGTAAAGAAATAATATTTCCCAATAATAAGATTACTAGTTTATTGAAGGCTAAGTATGATAAATTAGTAGGGAAAAGAGAAGTATAAAATTATCCTTGTGATTTACTAGAAAAATATAGCTATTAAGAAACTGTCATGGCGAGCACTATCTTTAACAATCGCGTGTCCAGCCAGTTTTTATTAAAGTCAGGATGACATATAGGTGCTTTTCTCAATTGCTATGTCATCTATAATGGCTTGCTATGACAATTTTATTATATCTAACCCGATTGAACTATTATGATAAGTGCTGTATAAGAATAGTTTAAAAAGTTAGATAATGATTTATGCGAGCATATAGTCAAGATTTAAGGAACAAAGGAATAAAGAATTACAAAGAAGGAACAATGACAATGATGGCAATATCCAAGTTATTTGGCATTTGCTATGAATCAGTACGAGATCGGGTTAGGCGTTATACAGAAGATGGAGAGTACTCATCAAAGCAAGGAGTTGGTTGTGTGGACGAGTCGTAAGATTGGCTGATAAGGATAAGATTTTAGCGTATTGAAAATTGAATCCAGATGCAAAGGGTATTGAGGTCAGGAATGCTGTAGCTCCAAATTTACCGATGAGTACTTTTTATGATACTATAAGGCGGGTGGTCAATTGAGCCAAATTACCGTGGCAGCCATATAAATAGCCGCCAAAAAGTTTTGCGAGGTTTTGTCATATCGTGTTGCGATTGCTGTATATTGCTTTAGGTTTGCAAAAAAGTTCTAGATCAAATGCCAAGCTGTATAAAGATGGTTATCATAATCTATCGGATTTACACGATTCTTCTTTGGAGGAATCACAGCCGTAATCCCCTGCTCTTCGAGTTTGTTTCTCATACGTGGATCAGCATCGTAAGCTTGATCAGCAAGTGGAGCATCTGCTTT
>JAJIYR010000199.1 GCA_020881085.1 Rickettsia endosymbiont of Bryobia graminum
CCTTACTCTCCTGATTTAAACCCTATAGAGAAATTCTGGGCAAATTTTAAACGTAACTTAAGAAAAGTTATTAAACGATTTGATGATTTCTTAGATGCAATAACCTTCGCTATGCAATTAACTCAATCGGCTTAGCTATAAAATGATTAAAAAATACAAAAAATTTATAATTTTAGTAATTTTTTTGTTGTAATTTGTTTTTCTATGCTCCATATTAAATACTTATTCAATTTCAATTTGTAGTCTGGAGTTAAATAACCAGGCTCAACTTTTGCTAAGATAGTTATTATTTTAGGTTAATTTAACCAACTGATAATGGGGCATTGATGGAAGCCGCTATAAGACTTAAGTTAACTAATTCTCTTGTTAGTCCAAGAATTAGAGTTGTTTTCTCATATCTTTCGATACTTCTTTTTATTGGTTTTGCTACTTTTGCTTCTATATCAATAAATAGATTTGTTAATGATAGAATGTCAATCACTATTGCAGGACCAAGTGATATTGCTTATGAAGAACCTGAACAGTTCATAGAAGAAGTATCTCAGACAGTTAGTGTAAAAAAAGGTGATACTTTAAAGGCAATTCTTCTACAACAAAAAATTCCAAGTGAAGAGATAACTAAGATAATAAAATTATCTCAAGAAAAAGGTATTAATTCTTCTCTAAAAATTGGTCAACAATTAGTTTTTGATTATGATATTAATATAGTTGAAGAAGACAACGAAGATCTTACTTCTGAGCAGCGTACCTTAAACAAAGTAACTATAATTTTTGATAAGATAAATTCTTTAGAAATTACTAAAGAAGGTCAAGATTTTTATGCTAAAGATGTTGTAGTTGCACTTAATAAATTTCTTACTAAATCCTCAGTAACTATTAATTCAAGCTTTATGTCAGCGCTAAAGTCATTAGGTTTATCAAGTAATAGTATTAGTGAGTTAATAAATGCTTACAGCTATCAGATTGACTTTCAGCGACAAATTAAAAATGGTGATATTGTTTCGGTGATTACTGAGAAGTTTGTTACCAAAGATGGAGAATTTTCTCATCATGGTAGAATTTTATACGTATCACTTAAATTATCTGGCCAGGAATATAATATTTATCGATATTCTGCAGATAACTCCAAAGATAGCCACTCTTTCTTTTCTGAAGATGGGAAAAGTGTCAAGAGAAGTTTGCTAAGAACTCCTATTAAGTTAATTAGAGTTTCTTCTCATTTTGGTAATAGACATCACCCTACTTTAGGTTATACTAAAATGCATACAGGGGTTGATTTTGCTGCTCCAACTGGTACACCAATTTATGCTGCCGGTAATGGGGTGATTACTGAGATAGGAATGAAATCTGGTTACGGTAGATGGATTCAGATTAAACATAGTCCTAATCTATCTACTGGTTATGCTCATGCTTCAAGTTTTGCTAAAAATCTTAAAGCAGGTAGTGTAGTAAAACAAGGTCAGGTTATTGCCTATGTTGGTAGTAGTGGTAGAGCTACAGGGCCACACCTACATTATGAAGTTAAAATTGCTGGTAAAAATGTTAATCCTATGAATGTTAAAACCACCCCAGGGATAGAGTTAACGGGTCAGCAATTAGCTCAATTTAGACAGTTTAAAAATAATGTAAAATCTTTAAGCGAAAAACTTAATACTAAAGTAGAAGTAGCTGAATATTCAGGTATCAAGTTTTTCTAGTTATATTTTACTTGTTTTTTTACAGTATATAGTTTATTTAAATCTCAAAATTCTTGCTTAACAGAATGCGTATCCCCTTTACATTTAAAAAAATATTACTAATTATTCATAATAGTAGTCGAATAATTATTAAACTTATTGTTATAGACCAAATAGCAAAATGGTGGTTTATTAGTTATTTAAGGGATAAGCCTAGCTTACACCTGGAAATAACTAGTTTTTTAAATATGGTTTATAGCTGGAATTATGGTATTAGCTTTGGTTTATTAAGAGAATATTACCAATATAGTAATAGATTATTTATGATAGTAAATTCAGCTATTATAGGTTATTTGTGGTATATTTTATTAAAATGTAAAACTCCAATAAGTTTTATAGGCTATAGCTTTGTTATTGGTGGAGCAATTGGCAATTTAATTGATCGTTTCATTAATGGAGCGGTGTTTGATTTTATTCATTTTCATTATAAGGATGTCTCTTTTCCTGTATTTAATCTTGCGGATAGTTTTATTTCACTAGGAGTTTTTATTTTATTATATCATTTTTATGAAACTAAAAAAGTAGTTGAACAAGAAAAGGCTGTTCAATATAATGACGCAGGGATTCAAGCTAAAGCTGAAAGAATTAGGCAGTTTGATGATAAGAAAATGTGAATTAAAAGGAAAGATAAGTGCGTATATTTTTATTATTAGTTGCTGTACTATTGGTAACTTCTGCTTGTAATAGTAAAATAAAAGAGACGATGGGTATAACAACTTCTGGTCCAGATGAATATATGGTAACACGTAATAAATCTTTAGAAATGCCTCCTCATTATGAATTACCACCTATACAAACAGGAAGAGAGAAGGTCAGTAATTATGAAAGAGCTGCTAAAGATCTTAATGAAGGCGAAAGGGCGCTAATTAAAGAGATAGAGTAGAGATATTTGCTGCTATTATGAAAAATGTTTATAAAGCAATATAAGTGGCCATGGTGAGCCAAGTCCTATTTAGTAATTGTGAAGGCATTTAGAAAATATCTTATAAGTAATATAACCGCTAGGATATTCTTAGGTAATCATGTTGCATTAGTGGCTCTTCGCTATGACACTTAAGGGTAGTTTTCTTCCCATATAATAATGCTCCCTATACAGTTAGGCCAAAATTATGTCATCACTTACTTCTCAGAAAAATAAAAAAATTGGTATACTTGGTCTTGGTAAAACTGGTATTGCAGCTTATTTAGCATTAAATAAAGTTGCAAATAGAGTAATTTGCTATGATGAAAATATTAGTAGCAGAGAAAATTTTGCCAAAGTTTATGGTAATAATAATCTAGTAGATTTATCTGATCGACTATGGGAAGACCTTGATAAAATTATTCTAAGTCCAGGTATTCCATTATCGCATGATATAGTTAAATTAGCTAGTTCTCATGGAATATTGATAACTTCAGACATAGAATTATTATTTGAAGAAGCTAGGTTAATTAACCTTATTGCTATAACTGGTACTAATGGCAAAAGCACTACGGTAGCTTTAACTAGTCATATCTTACAATTTTGTGGTTTTAATTATCCTGCAGCAGGAAATATTGGAACAGCAGTTTTAAGTATAGATTTTACTTATCCTGGGTATGTGTTAGAACTTTCATCGTTTCAATTAGATTTATTACAAAATTTTAAAGCTAAAATAGCAATATTATTAAATATTACTAAAGATCATTTAGATCGTCATGGTAATATGGAAAATTATATTGCTGCTAAAAGTAAGATCTTTGATCGAATGGATAAGAGCTCATTTGCTATTATTAATATTGATAATGAAATTACTAATGATATTTTCCAGAAATTAAAAGAAAAAAATACAACTAACCTAATTGCAATTTCTACTTCTAAAATTCACAATGAAGGTATATTTGTTTGTAATAATATTATTTATGATAATATTAGGAAAATTACTTTAGAACTCCCTGATAATAAATATTTGCAAGGTAAGCATAATCAGGAAAATATTGCAGCAAGTTATGCAGCCTGTAGTGTTATTGGTTTGGCTCCTCAAAAGATAATAGAGTCTATTAGTAAATTTCAAGGATTGCCTCATAGGATGCAATTTATTGGCAATATTTGCCCATCAAATGGGGAGATAAATTTTTATAATGATAGCAAAGCTACTAATGCAGAAGCAGCTTCCAAATCAATAGCTGCTTTGGATAATATATATTGGTTAGTTGGAGGGGTAGCAAAGGAAGTGGGGATAATAGAGTTAGAACCATTATTCCCTAAAATTCGGAAAGCTTATCTTTTTGGTCAAGATAAGGAAAATTTTGCTTTAACTCTTAAAGGAAAAGTAGATTTTCAACTTTGTTCCGACTTGACTGAAGGTTTTAACTACGCGTATGAAGATGCAAAAAAGGATAAAAAGCACATAAAAAATATTTTACTAGCTCCTGCTTGTGCTTCCTTTGATCAATTTAAAAATTTTGAAGAACGTGGTGAGTTATTTATAAAACTATATAAGACTTTAACGTAATATTAATTTGTAAAGATAAGATGATAGATTACACCAAAACTCCTGATAAAGATTTACAAGTAGCAACTGATAAAAAAGTAAGTATAGTAAATTTAAGTTCTTAATAGCAATTAATGTAATTATCTTTTTTCTCTTTGATTTTTATCAAAAATCAAAGGATCTAATAATTAGTTTAATCTCTTTTGGGTATATTCCCGGCCGCTTGCGGCGTAATATGGAGGAATGAGCAAATATATATACACAAAAGTCATAATGTTACGGTACTGCTGTATCACATGGTATTTCCAGCAAAATATCGCCGAGCATTGTTTGACGTAT
>JAJIYR010000200.1 GCA_020881085.1 Rickettsia endosymbiont of Bryobia graminum
TCTCGTAATACTTGATCAACTGATACGTCAAACAATGCTCGGCGATATTTTGCTGGAAATACCATGTGATACAGCAGTACCGTAAATTATGACTTTTGTGTATATATTTGCTCATTCCTCCATATTACGCCGCAAGCGGCCGGGAATATACCCAAAAGAGATTAAATCTAAAGGAGTAAATATTAATGATTCTGTTAATGGTATTACCTCTTTAGAGTATGCCATCGGGAGCCAGGGAGGAGATAATATTGAAACATTAATAAAAAATGGAGCTCTATATAATTCTATTGATGCTAAGAGAACCACACCTTTACACCTTCGCTTGTATGTATAAAAATTTCACTGCTGTAAACATTCTTACAAAATATAGAGCAGATGTTAATTTACCTAATATGAATGGACATACTCCATTAAGTTTTGCTGTATTTAACAACGATAAAAAATCTATTGATATTTTACTTAAAAATAATAATTTGTATGTTGATGCTGAATCCGCCAATTTTATCATACTAAAAAATATCCAAAAATATTTTAAAGATATAGAAATACCTGTAGATACAAAGAAAAATATAATTGATATCGTTAAAACAACTACCAAACAACTACGTGAAAGTAATCCCTCTATTAATTTTTATTCAATAGTACAGGGGAAATGTTATGAGAAATTTTTTAACGCTATGCTTGGCGCAGCTGCTGATAACCAGAAACAAGAACTTATTGATCTATCAAAAAACATAATTAGTAAAGCAGAATTACATAAGGACATTACAACTGTTAGAAATAATATTAAAGAACACATCAATGAGCACCCTTCCTATAATAATATTACTACCAAAACTAATAATCAAACCAAAAATAAAGGAGTATCTCTAGGAAAATAATAAGCTCTTAATTTAATTTCTGGCCGTTTGGGACATTTAGATCCGAAGCGATAAGACAAGTTGTGCCATTCTCATCAGAAAAACCTAATAATAAAAACTGCGATAGAAAGCCAGCTACATTCTTTTCTGCCCAATTAACACATACTACTATAAGACGGTTCATTAAAGATTTTATAGTATAATTTGCTGTAACTTGTGCAGAAGTTTGAAGTACACCAATTTCCGAACCAAAATCAGCCCGTATTTTAAAAGCTGGCTTTTTAGCTCGTAAAAATTCTTTAACTTTAACTATACGTCCAGAACGTATATCAACACGGTTAAATTCTTCAAAGGAAATTATGGTCGTAAATTATACCATAAAAGACTGGTGCCACTAGCAGGGATTGAACCTGCGACCTCTTCATTACCAATGAAGTGCTCTACCACTGAGCTATAGGGGCTTAGGTATTCTGTAAAGTTTTTATTCAATTTACAGATAAGTAAAATACCACATCTTTCTGACATATAATCTCTTTTTGGTCAAGTAAAAAATTATAAATTAAAAAGCATTTTTAATAATCATAGGTAAATTATATGGTCTAATAATTACTAAATCACACCTAATATTATAATTTCGATATTTAGCATTAGAATTTAAAAACATACTGATAGATTTTTTAATCCTCATTTGTTGATTATTTGATGATAATTTATGATCAATTATTCATTATTTTTCCTTTTATCCTCTGGCATACGGAATTTAAGGGTAAGTTCTAGAATTAATTAAGCCAGATATAATAATTTTTAATTAAAAAAATATAGATATTATGGCTCACTTAACGATAGATGAAAGATTCAAAATATACGAAATACATAACATGGGATATAGCTCTAGATATATAGC
>JAJIYR010000201.1 GCA_020881085.1 Rickettsia endosymbiont of Bryobia graminum
GTGGGTATATTGGTAGAAATCGTGATCATCCGCCTGGTATTATAAGCCTGTGGCGTGGATGGAGTAGGTTGATGAATATGGTTAATGATTACAAGATCTTAGTTGGTATCAGGACATAAAAACTTATGGGTAATCCTAAGAGTTGACCAAGTACATCAAGCATAGAATATAAACCAGCTTTTTTATTAGCAATCCAATTTGCAGCCTTAATTGCCCCATCAGCAAAAGATTCTCTATTAAGAGCTTGGTGTTTAAAGCTGATAGTTTCATTAACACCTAGAAACATTATCTCATGCTCTCCGTACACCTGCCCTCCTCTAATTGAAGCGATACCAATTTCGCCCGATAATCTTTTACCATGGCGGTTATGAATTACGTCTTTATTAAAATCTAAATTTCTTGCTTCCGCTAATGTTTTACCAAACATAATAGCAGTACCAGAAGGAATATCTAACTTCATCCTGTGGTGAGACTCTAAGATCTCTATATCATAATTTTTATCTAGAATTTTTGCTGCTTTTTCAGTTAGTATGGCAAGTAAATTTATTCCTAAACTCATATTAGCAGAATATAATATAGCTATATCCTTTGAAGCAGAATACATAAGATCTGAGAGTTTTGACTCAAAACCCGTAGTACCAATAACCAATTTATTTTGATATTTTATTGCTGATTCGAGCAATTTTTCTAATAATACGCCATTTGAAAAATCTATAATTACCTGAGAATTACGACAAAATTCATCTAAATCATTAATATTATTTTGCCTAGAAAATGTTGATGAAATTTTACAAGAATCAAATCTTCCTATTCTTTCAATTATCATTTTCCCCATTTTACCGGTAGAACCACATAATCCAATATTTATCATTTTAATTCTCTATATTCTCGCAAACAATGTACTAGTGGTTTATTAGAATTGTTAACCTTAGTATTTATTACTTCACCAATTACTACCATATGATCACCAATATTATATTGATTGAATTTCTTACATTCAATATAACACACTGCCCTATCAACTAAAGGACAGTTACTATCCTTACTTATATGGTATTTAATATCAACAAATTTATTAAATTGTGATTTAGCAAAATGTTTAGAAATATCAATTTGATTATCTGACAGAATACTAACAGCAAAATATTTACTATTAGAAAAAGCTTCAATACTAGAAGAGTTTTGATCAATACAAAATAATACTAAGGGTGGCAACAAAGACACTGAAGCAAAAGAACTAACTGTAAGCCCATATAGTTTATTATTATAAAAGGTGGTTACAACAGTTACCCCTGTAGGTAAATGACCTAAAGCTTCTTTAAATTTTTCAGAATTCACTTCCCAAGCCATTTTTTACTAATTTTTTTGATAAAACCTTCTTCTCTTAACTCTGTAATTGCTTTATTAACTTGCTCGATAAGATCTGAATCTTTATTTAACGCAATAGCGAATTCTGAAGCATGCCCCTCTAAATTAAAACTAGAGAGTTCAGGGTTATTTTCTATAAATTTCTTACACTGTAGTTCTTCTAATACAACAGCATCAATAGATTTAGATTTTAATTCTTCTACTAATATTAGATTATTTGACAGATGATGAATTTTTATATTATGTAACTTTGCTGCCTCTTGAAGAATCGTAGCCCAGACAGTACCTAATTGAGCTCCAACTGTTTTTCCATTTAAATCAGAAATTTCTTTAAAATTATCTGATAATCTATACAATACAGATATAGATGAAGTATCTTTCTCTGTTAAATAAGGAATTGAAAAACTAACATATTTTTGACGCTCTTCTGTTTTGCCTAAACCTGCAATTATCATATCTACGTTTTTGCTTGTTAAAGCTGCCATTAAGCCATTAAAATCAAAATTTTTAATAACCACTTTTTTACCTAATTTTTCTCCTATTGCATTAATAAGATCTATATCAAAACCAACTATTTCACTATTTTGAATAAATTCATACGGTGGATTATCTGCAGCTGTAGCAACTATTAATTTACTATCCTGTTGTTCACTACCACAACTAATTAATAAAAAGGAAAGTATAATAAATGAAAATATATTTCGTACTAATTTCATAAAATTTCTCTGTGTATTTTGTAGATATTATAACTAGAAATATCCTATAGAAAGATAGTCTAACAATAAATATTATCCTTATATTAGTTGTAAGAAGATGTTTACCCCCCCTTTTTTAGACAACAACTTATATTTCATACCATTATTGCATTTCTTCTGTGCTTATACAATAGTCTTTTTCTAAAATTAGAGCTTTACATTTTTCTTCAATTAAGATACCATTTAAGTGCTACATAGTTGTAGCTATGGTAATAAACGTAATTTAGAATAGAAGTTGCGGACCCGGGGGCGGTACCCGGCGCTTCCACCAGTAAATAATCATAATTTTATCAATTATGGGAGCGAAATAGGATCGACGTGCTTAATAAAGAAATTATTTTTACTTGGGATAATTCCGCCAGATCTTTATGATCATATGGGTTACAAAAAAGAAACGCAAATGATAACAATCGTTTCGCAGGTAACGCAGCATTAGCTGCGGCTTAACCTAACGCGGCTGGGGGCTTGCCGGGCAACAGAAAAGCCTCATTACTTGTGTTTTTTCTAGGAAATTTCTTAGTAATTTAGTTTATAGTTAAGTGATATGAATATCTACACTGCAACTCTTGCCCATAGTGTCTAATTCATTTTAGATTAATTATATTTTATTCTATTTAGAAACCGACTCAGATCCTAATTATATAGTATTATTCTAGTAAACTTTAGATTTATAACATGGTCAGTTCACATCAAAAATTTCTTAATGAATGTATGTTAGACTTTATAAAAAAAGTTTTAACAAAAATTAGTTCCGATAAGATACAAAAAAATCAAACTGTATATATTTCCTATAAGACTAATCATTCTGAGGTAATTTTACCTGATAAAATTAAAGAACGCTATCCAAAGGAAATCACTATAGTAATTCAACATCAGTTTGAAGATTTAATTCTTTCCGAGAAAGGAATTTCAATAACTGTTAGTTTTGATGGTATTAAAGAAAACATCTATATACCTTTTGATTCTATAGCCAATTTTACTGATCCTAATAATGGTTATAATTTAAAACTTAAGCCAGAAATTAAACAACCCCTTACTTCTTCGATCGGAGAGGATGTAATCTCAGCTGATAATGTAATAATTTTAGATAAATTCAGAAAACCCAAAGCAAAAAAATAAAAATTTATTTAAAAACTACCGAAACATCGACTAAACTTCATAATATTAATGAGTTCAAAAGATTCTAATATTCCAAAACCTAAAGTTATTATATATACTGATGGCGCTTGTTTAGGCAATCCAGGACCTGGTGGGTGGGGAGCTCTATTACAGTTTAATGAAAATTATAAAGAAATATTTGGCTATGAGCTTGAGACTACTAATAATCGCATGGAAATGACAGCTGCTATTGAAGCATTAAAAATACTCAAAAAATCTTGTCATGTAGAACTATATACTGATAGTAAATATTTACAACTTGGAATAACCGAATGGATTAATAATTGGATAAAACATAATTGGCATAAAAGCAACAATCAACCCATCAAGAATATTGATTTATGGAAAAAGCTATACGAACAACTAGATAAACATTATATTATCTGGAATTGGGTTAAGGGACACAATAATAACCCAGGCAATGAAATAGCTGATAAATTAGCTATAAAAGGAAAAGAAACCGCTATTAAAGTATTTAAATGTCGCTAATAAATAATTTTTTTATATCAATTTTTTCTAAAGAAGTAGGAAAAGATGAATATGGCAATAGATATTATGAAAGTAAAAAACAAGACTATTTAGGTAGAACTAAAAGACAAGTAATTTTTAACGGAAAAGTAGAAGCATCAAAAATACCTCCAATGTGGCATGCTTGGTTACATTATATGGTTAATGAATTACCAACTAATAATAATAAATTTGCATGGCAACAAAATTATCTTCCTAATTTATCTGAGACTAAATTAGCTACTAAAATTATAGATAATAATCTTATTAAACAAAAATATACTAGATGGAAACCTCATTAATCTATACTTTGAGATCTAAATAAGGTATAAAGAAAGTTTATTATATCAAAGAAAAATTAAAAATTATATTGGGGTTGCAGATATTGTTCTAACAATAGAAAAACCCCTAGCTAAATATTATTGTAATAAAATTTTATCTTCTATGGCAATTTAACGTAGTATCGTGAAAAATATTTACAATTATGAATTCGCATAGCAGCTAAAATAACTCATGTTACGCAGTGAAGGTTGAAAGAAGAGAGAAATTGCTATAAAAAAGGAGAGAATAAAATACAATCTGGGTAATAAGAATTGAAAGAAAAATTACTTGATATATATACGGACTACTTAATTAGCCAAAA
>JAJIYR010000202.1 GCA_020881085.1 Rickettsia endosymbiont of Bryobia graminum
TATCTCTTTTGCTTCAGACCAAAAATTTAAAGATTTCTCAGTATCCATAATATACTCCAGGTTTTTTATAACTTAGAAAATTATTATATCATACTCATCTCCTTAACCGAATGCCATTGATTGTTCTTATTCCCCCTCTAGAAGAATAAGCAATAATAATTACTGCCACTGCCAAAACAATATAAAATTCAGAAAAATCAGGGAATAACTGTAAAATAATTATTGTAATATGAAATTGAGCTGCTACTTTAGTAATGCAATATAAGATGCTAGATAGACCTGTAATAAACCTTACTTTTTCTCCATATAGATTTCCCATAGCGTCGGCTATAGAAAGTGCTCCTAAAAACTGACCAACCCGTGGAGATACATAATAGCAAGTTAATATTCCGCTAATGATTGAACCTATTATACTTGGTGCTATATAAAATGCTCCGTCGCTATAAACTTGTAATATAGTAGTAATAAATAGACTGCCACTGATCCAAGTTGCTATAATATTAATTGCTATTGCATAGGTAGAAAAATCCTTATTACCAACCGCATATTCCCTAATATTACGTATCTTGCTAATAGAATTAATTCCTATTAATAAGATTACTAATAGGAAAGATATAAAGATAATAATATCTAAATTTTGGTATAAACCTCCCATGTTTTATTTTCTCCAAGGCGGTAAAGATAAAGAAACAGGTATATTGTTTATTAATATGATAGTATTTTCAAAAGAGAAATATTCCTCTATTCGAACTATTCCTATGTTTTTGTAAGTAGAACAAACCATTCCTATTTTTTTATTATTTATATTAATTTCCTCATTTTTTTTAAGGTGTGTAATATTTATTGCAGAGGATATTTTAAATATCTTCTTTCTTATAACTCCTTGATATTTTACTCTTGAAATTACTTCTTGTCCAATATAACAGCCTTTATTATAGCTAACTGCATTTAATTCTTCACAGCCATATTCTACTGGAATAGACCTGTCGTATATTAAATCTTGATAACCATCTATTATAGCAAAATTATATTTATCTTGTAGATATAATTCCTGTATTATTGTATCTTGAATATTCAAATCTTTACTAATAATAGAACGAAAACCAAGTTGATTATATCTTGGGTCTTTATTAGAAAAAAACTCAACATTTTCCAGCTTTTCTGTTGAATAAATAACTTGATAGATTGCACTTAGATCGGTTATTTTTACTTTAGCTCGTAACTTATATATCATTAAGTGTTTTTTAAATAATTCAGACTGATTAATATCAATATCAATTAAAAATTCTTCATGAGATTTCTTAAAAACAAAAAAATCAAATAGATATCTTCCTTGACTACTTAGAGCATAATTATAACAATAACCCAGTTTTTTGATATCATTAGTTGTTAAATTATGTATAAAATTCATTGCATCTTCACCAGAAATTTCAATGATAGACCTATTTGTTAGTATCTCGTACATAAAAGATTAATATTATTTAATTGACTTTATTCAGTTTATTATTACACTATAATATAATTACTAAACGTATTTGTTACAATATTTATATGAGATGCTCTTCCTACTGTACAGCTTCAGAATATAAAATGGCTGATCTAATAGCAGATCTCAATAAGACAGGTCTTGAACCTAGGCTTTTTGACGATGTAATTTATATCCAAAAGAAACATAAAAAAGATTCCGATCCGATTAATATTTTTATTTTCCCTTTTGGTTGTATTACCATTTGGGGAGCTGAAGAAAGTGAAGAAAAAGCTGTATTATCAGATGTACAAAATCATCAAATTAATCAAAACCAAGAACCTGTATCTGATTTTATTTATTTTGTTTATGATGAAAAGGCTGGAAAAACTTTTATAGATGAAGAAAAAAACGAAATTATCCTTGGTAATAAATCCACCTTTGTAAAATTATCTATTTCACATGCTTTAGCTCAATCAGTTAAACTTAGTGTCTTAGAACAATCAGTAAGCAATTTAATTGTCAAAACTACTCCTATACAACAGGAATTAGCAAAAACAGGCAGTGTATCACTTTCTAAAAAAGAAATATCTCAACAAATCGGGATATTATTTAATGAAAGATATTCTATTAATCTCCATAGCGATATATTAGATACACCAGAATTTTTTTGGAGACGTCCGAGTTATGAACCTCTATATTTAATGACTGTAGAGTTTCAAGATATTCAAATTCGCCAGAATATTCTGAATCATCGATTAAATATGATTCATGAATTATATAACATTTTATCAAATGATCTAAATTATAAACATTCTACTAAGCTTGAATGGATAATAATAATATTAATTGCTTTAGAAGTTGTATTATCCCTTGCTCATGATAATTTATTTTCTAAAGTATTTGGCTATTTCATGAAATAGTTTATAATGGTGAAATAACCTAGATCACTGACTAACATAGTATTATTACTTAATAGCTATATCATTGTTAACAAATATAGATTTAGACTATTAAAATTCATGAAATTTCCACCTTGGAGATATCATAGTAATAAGCCTTAGAAGCCAGAATGTAAAAATTTTTTTATAGTGATTTTTTATTAAAAAACAATAAAATTCAAAATAATTACTCCCTTGCAAAGCCGATAGTAAAGTAACTGGCTTTAATAGGTGTGGTTACAAAAAACTGATTTTTTTTAGATATTATTACTTATTATTTTTGCTTAGAAAATTAAAAAGTATGAAAATCAATAAGTTACGTAAAAGAGTTAATATAAAGCTTTAAGACAAAATTTCAATTATTTCTAAATATGAAAAAATTTACTATCATTTTATTATATTTATTATCTAGTAACACTTGTTTTGCTTCAGAGCCAACTGCTTGGCAGATGTTGTTTCAAGTTCCAGCTAGTCCGTTAATGCAAGAATTAAATGAGTTTCATAATTTTCTTCTTATGATAACTGGAGGGATAGTTTTTTTTATTTGCGCTTTACTTGTATATGTATGTATTAAATTTAATGCTAAAACCAATCCTATTCCTGCAAAATTTTCACATAATGTACTAATTGAAATTATTTGGACTATTATACCTATAATAATTTTAATTATTATAGCTGTACCATCTTTTAGAATTTTACGTTTTGCTGAAAAAATTCCTCCATCGGATATGATTGTTAAAGTAGTTGGATATCAATGGTATTGGCATTATATCTACCCAGATCATGATAATATTGAATTTGATAGTTATTTGATTACTGATGAAAATTTAAAACCTGGGCAAAAACGCTTATTAGATGTTGATAATAGGATAGTTATTCCAGAAAATACTACTGTAAAATTCTTAATTACTGCAGGAGATGTTATTCATAGCTTTGCTGTTCCCGCTCTTGGCATTAAAACTGATGCTGTTCCAGGAAGGCTTAATGAAACATGGACTAAAGTTACTAAAAAAGGTGTTTACTACGGCCAATGTTCAGAGCTTTGCGGTGTTAATCATGGATTTATGCCAATTGCTATTGAAGTAGTAAGCAAAGAAGAGTTCCAAAATTGGTTAATTACAGCTAAAGCTAAATTTGCTATGAAACGAAATATTATTGATAAATTGGCTTATAGTAGCAAATAAAGACATATGGTACATAAAGATAAAATCTACCCCTTAACTTATACAAAATCAGTAGCGAAAGAAACTGTGTTTTTAAAGCATTTTATTCATAATCCAAATATAATTATAGGGGATTACACTTATTATAGTGATGATATTAATCCACCTGAATCTTTTGAAGATAATAATATCCGAGGATTTTATAATACTAAGTTAATAATTGGTAAGTTTTGTGCTATTGCTAGAGGAACAACTTTTATTAGTGATGATATGAATCACTCAATGGATGGCTTTTCTACCTATCCATTTTTTATACGCGCGTAAAAACCACGGGGCTTGCCCCGTGGATGTAGCGCTCCCCATATCTTTCTGTTATGGTGAAGTATGCAGATTAGGAAACAAGGTCACTGTGCTTACCAATGTGAATACCATTTGGTGCTGGTTAG
>JAJIYR010000203.1 GCA_020881085.1 Rickettsia endosymbiont of Bryobia graminum
AAAAAACCAAGGCATGGAATATAAGAAACTGCATGAGGATCATCAGCTAGCTTTCTTCTAAAATACCCCGCTGCTTGCGGCGGGGATTACTTTTATTAATATGAGGTTAAATATGAATTTTAACATTTATATAAATGATAATTTATATCACGAACTAGAACAACAAAGACAATTATTGGGCAAAAGTAGAAATAGTATAATAAATGAAGCTTTATCTGATTGGGTTAATAATCATAAGCACCAGAAATGGCCAGAAGGCTTCTTTAATTTTAACAAAGCTACAACAGATTTATATCCAAATGCTCAAGAATTAAGACACAGTTTAATAGAACCAAAAGATCATAAATTTTAATGAATTAGAGGATTATACAATTATGAAATACCTTTTGGATACATGCACGATCTCCTTTTTTTTAAGAGGAGATACTAACGTTATTAATTCAATGCAAAATGTTAGTCCGAGTGATCTAGGAATATCTGTAATAACTTTATTAGAGATAGAGTATGGTTTTAAAATAAAGAAAAGTAAACAAATGGATGAGCTGTATAAGAAATGGCAAAGCTTAGTAGATATTATTAGTATATTACCATTTAATGATAATACAGCAGTAATAGCAGCTAATATTAGAGCATTGTTAAAGCAAGAAGGTAAACCTATAGGAGCATATGATGTTTTGATAGCGGCTACTGCATTAGAGCATAAAATTATTTGTGTTACTAATAACTTATCAGAATTTCAACGAGTTAAAGAGTTGGGGTTGTTAGATTGGACTCTTAGCATTTAAAGAGATTAATAGAAGAATAGGTATCCTTAGGTTAAGTAAAGGATTTGAAGAAGGTTATTTCTTTAGGTTAGGGAGATGGTAGATAATATAATCAGACAATGCTGTAATGATTTAGGGTATAGCTTCATGAATGCAGATGCTTCGCAGTAAAAATACTTCTTACAAAAAATTATAGAAAGAATAATGTTTTTGTATTTAATAATAAAAACAGAAAAAATATGCTTATTAAAGTTGCATTTAATACCCAAACAGTTAACTAATTAATAGCTATTTCTAATGAAAAATAATTTACTACATATTGATGTTAATAAATTAAAAAAGAGCTATTTTTATTTATTAATTATTATACCTATAATTTACATAGGTACTATTGTTGTGCTATATAAATATTACGATGATAAGTTTAGAATAGAAAAAGAAGAAATTTTACAAAAATATCATAGGCAAATATCAAATAAAATTTTTAAAAATAGGGGTTGATGAAGATCATGTCCCTTTTTTAGTACAATCTGTACCAACCGATAGCGTAACAAAAATCGTAACCACAATTAAAAGAGTTACAGCTCGGCAAATCTTTAGACAGTGTCCACCGGTACAGAAACAAACATGATGAGCAACACAATGCGCACAAGGATATCTTACAAGTACGAGCGGTAAGCCTGGAAACGGGAATATGAAAGGAAAACACGTAAAAAACAAAGGCAGGGAATATAAGAAACTGCATGAGGATCATCAGCTAGCTTTCTTCTAAAATACCCCGCTGCTTGCGGCGGGGATTACTTTTATTTTAAAAAGAGTCTTATACAATCCAAGCTTCATCAACTACCGAAGTCAAGACAGTGTGAA
>JAJIYR010000204.1 GCA_020881085.1 Rickettsia endosymbiont of Bryobia graminum
TGGTGCCAATTTTAACAAAAATTCCATCCGACAAACTGTTTCCGGTGGATAAATATATTGATAACCTGACATTACTTTTTTTATCTTTATTTTATAACCTAATTATACCATGTTAATTCTATATTGAAAGATAATTAGTATAAGCTCCATATTCTTGACTTTCAGCTTCTCTTATTGGTTCAAGACATACAAATTTGCATGGATTATATATTAACTCTTTAGATTTATTAAGTTGCGGATGAATTAAGTTACTATCTCCCCATGTTTTGCTGATAGATTTATCAATTGAATTATTCATTATAAATTGTTTCTACAATTCTAAACTATTTTTTTACGATCATAATATTTTTTCATTATTAGTGCAGCTGTTTCTTCTATAGATCTTCTTGAAACATCAATTACTTCCCAGCCTTTTTGTTCACAAATTAATTTTACCTGCATACACTCTTCTTGAACTATTTTATAATCAGTATAGTTAGTATCATCAATAGGAACTTGCAGGGAATTTAGTCTAGTTTCTCTTATCTCTATAAGTCTAGAAGGATTAATAGTTAAACCAATTACTAATTGGGTTGTTACTTTTTCTAATAGACTTAAGAATGGGTAACCATGAATATAAGGAACATTAGCTGTTTTAAAGCCATTATATGCTAAATATACAGAGGTTGGAGTTTTTGAAGTCCTGGAAGGACCTATTAAAATAATATCTGCTTCATCTAATTCATTAACCATCTGACCATCATCATGTCTAAAGGTGTAATCTATAGCATGGATCTTATCAAAGTAGCTTTCATCAAATTCATGACCATATTTTAAACTTTCTTCTGTTTCTACACCTAAATAAACTGATATTTCTTTTACTATTTTACCTACAACAGAGATACAAGGAATTTTTAAATTATAACAAAATTTCGTTAATCCTTTTCTTACATCATGATCTAATATTGTATATAGTACTATTCCTGGCTTATCCTGAATCTTATTTAATACTTCTTTTAACAAAGTAATGTTTCTAATCATTGGCCAATGATATAATTTCGATTCAATTTTACTAAATTGTAATAAAGCAGTATTAGCCACATATTTTGCAGTTTGTATCGACGAGTCAGAAACTAGATGAACAATTAACCTCTTCATAATATACGCTTCTTTAACTTAAATAATTGTAAAATCAAAAATATATACCGTCATGACGAACAATATCGTTATATAAAAATAAAAATTATCCTTATAACTTCTTGACCAATTCATGCTTTTTTCCAACTATCCACAGTTTTTGTGGATAGTTTTTTATTATGTCTAATTCCTAGGGGATAAAAATATTTAATTATTACCTTTAATGCTGCATACCCTATATGGTTAGATGGCTATATAATCAAAATTATAATTTTGTGGATAATTTTGTGTGTAAATAACTAGATTTGGGTTATCCTTCCTATTTTCTAATAATAACCACATATTTTATGACTAGTTATCCACTTATAATATTTTTCTATGAATTATGTGAGTAACAATTATAATCATTAGATCCTTAAGCTTTAGAAAGATTTGTAAAATGTTTATAAGTATGTGGTTATCTAAATAATTTACATATTATGCATCTATACATCAATTAAAAAGATATTATATAATTATTATATTTAAGAGTGGCAATCTCATGAATCAAATTCTCCATAGCTTTAAAAAAGATAATAGTCAAATACCAATTTGGCTAATGAGACAAGCTGGTAGATATTTACCTGAGTATCAAAAAGTAAGGAAGTCTGTTAGCAGTTTTCTAGAATTATGTTACAATGTTGATAAAGCAGTAGAAGTAACACTACAACCAATAACAAGGTATAATTTTGATGCGGCAATAATTTTCTCCGATATTCTAGTATTACTTGATGCGTTGAATTGGGATGTAAAATTTGAAGAACAAATAGGGCCAATATTACGTCAATTTGAAAAAAAAGAAGATTTTAAATATTTTAAGAATTTTGATACCAGAAAAATAAACAAAGTTTATGAAATAATTAATAAAGTTAAAGCAAAATTACCAAAAGATACTTCTTTAATAGGTTTTGTAGGAAGTCCTTGGACAGTAATGACTTATTTACTAGAAGGAAGAGGAAAGAAAAATTTTGAAATAGCCCCAAAATTTGTTTATGGAAATAATATTTTAGCACAAGAGTTAATAGATTTCCTTACAGAAAAAACAATAATACATTTAATTGGTCAAGTTAATGCAGGGGTGGACTTAGTGCAATTATTTGATTCATGGGCAGGAATTCTAGGAGAATCAGAATATAATCAATTTGTTATTCAACCTACAAAAAAGATAGTAAGGAAGTTAAAAGAGAAATTCCCATCTTTACCTATTATAGGATTTCCAAAAGGATCAGGTTTTTTATATGAAAATTATATTGATAATACAGGTATAGATGCTATAGGGGTAGACCAATTTGTTCCAGCAAATATAATGAAGTCTTGGAGTAAAAAAATATTAGTACAAGGTAATTTGGATCCTTCAGTATTATTTTCTAATAAAGAGATTATAGAAAAAAAAGTAAGGGAATTAGTATCAAATTTTAAAGAAAGAAATTTTATATTTAACCTTGGACATGGTATTTTACCAAATACTCCAGTTGAAAATGTTGAATTATTAGTGAATTGTGTTAGAGAATTTAAGTATTGATAACTAATGTATATATAAAGTAACGTGATGACGAGCGATTTGCATAGCAAGTTGCGTGGACCATCCAGTTTTTTCATTCTAGTCATCCTGAACTTGTTTCAGGGTCTATTATACATTAAGAGAGATGCTGAAATAAATTCAGAATGACGTTAGTAAGTGTTTTTCTGGATAGCCAAGGAGTCGTAAGACTCCTCGCTATGATGATTAATTATATTTTCCATTCTAAATATAGCAAAGCCAACAATCGCTTGCCATGACAAATATAAATTATATAAATTATATGAATTATATAGAAAAAAGAAAGATAGCCATAATATTGTTGAATCTTGGTGGACCAAATAGTTTAAAAGATGTTAAACCATTTTTATTTAATTTATTTTCTGATCAAAATATTATTGATCTTCCTAATCCTTTAAGATTTATATTTGCAAAGTTCATTTCTATTGCTCGAGAGAAAAAATCTCAAAGATTATATTCTTTAATAGGTAATAAATCACCAATTTTACAGGAAACAGAGTCTCAAAAACTAGCTCTTATAGAAAAATTAAAAGAGATTTTAAATGAAGATTTTGAGATTTTCATATCTATGCGTTATTCTTCTCCTAATTCTAAAGAAGTAGTAAAGAAGGTAATTAAATATAACCCTTCAGAAGTAATCTTATTACCTTTATATCCACAATTTTCTAGTACAACTACTAAATCTTCAATAGAAAATTTTATATCTACTTACAAATCTTATAATAGTGATTCTATTATTCCTAAATTTAAGAGCCTTTGTTGTTATCCATTTGAGGATGATCTTATAAAATCTCATGTAATGTTAATAAATCAATCATTAGAAAAATTAAAAAATAGATCTATTAAAGGAAATTATCGGATATTATTCTCTGCTCATAGTCTTCCTCAAAAAGTAATAAAAGCAGGTGATCCTTATCAATGGCAAATAGAAAAAACAGTAGAAAATATATTATCAAAGCTTAGTGTAAAGGATTTAGATTATAAAATAACTTATCAAAGTAAAATAGGGCCGTTAAAATGGCTAGAACCAAGAACGGAAGATGAAATAGAAAAGGCGGGCAGGGAAAATAAATCGATAATAATTGTTCCAATATCATTTGTATCAGAACATGTTGAAACTTTAGTAGAATTAGATATAGATTATGTTAATATTGCTAGCAAATATGGAGTAGAATACATTAGAGTGCCAGCTCTTGGCATAAATAAATGGTTTATTTCTAGTTTAGCAAAAATGATTGTAGAGTTAGTAAATCGAAGTATAAATGAAGAAAATATTATAGTTAGTTGTACTAATAAAAAAATATGTCCTGCTAATTTTATTAAATGTATATATTATTCGTAAATAGATAATTGGCCCTGATACTATAAAATATGCTATTAAAATTCGCGTAATTTCCACCTTGGAGAGCTTATAGTAATAGGGTTTAAAAGCCATTTGTACAAAAATATATTTTTATAATTTTTAAAACTATTTCTATTAATAGTTGAAGCTTGCGTAAATTAAGGAAAAATTATGGCTAGTTACTACTTATGGTTAAAAGCATTTCATGTAATATCAGTCATTTTTTGGATGGCTGGTTTATTATATTTGCCAAGATTATATGTCTATCATACTAAGACTTCAGTAGGTAGTGAAGCAGATAAGACTTTTCAAATAATGGAAAGCAGATTGCTTAGATTAATTATGAATCCGGCAATGATAATTACCTATATTTTAGGTATAATAATAAGTTATATATATGGGATGGTAGCCTTAGGAGGATGGTTTCATATAAAGATGACTGCAGTTTTAGGGCTAACAATTTTTCATCGGTTACTTGCTAGATGGAGAAAAGATTTTGCTAACGGAACAAATATTCATAGTGAAAAATTTTACCGTATTATTAACGAAATACCAGCAATTTTAATTATAATAGCGGTTATTATGGTTATAGTTAAACCATTTGACTAAAATAATTGTAACAATCGTGTAGGTAATACTAATTATCTTTCAATATAGAATTAATAGGGTTAACGATCCAATTCCAACTAGTGATAGACTTAACAATTTGAGGACTTGCTTCATATTTTAATATAGCATCCGACATTCTATTTAACACATCCTCCATTGAATGAA